>DATBNQ010000079.1:0-12575 GCA_036554185.1 Gemmatimonadaceae bacterium
GCTGAAAGCAGCACAAGCGCATCGGGCGGTTACCTCCGCGTTTGGAAGAGAACAGGCGTCTGCGTTTGCGCATACACTTGGCTTCTGGTGGAGCGTAGCGAGCCTCGAGTACTACATGGGATATGTCGACAACATGGCGCATCAGACTACCACGGATCTGCGTGCATACGCTGACAAGTACATCATTGGCAAGCCCCGCATTACTGGCGTTCTCATCTCGTCAGCAGGGCGCGAACAGATTCACCTCACCGCCGATGAATTGAAGGGGGCCAACTGATGCTGCGCCGCCTGTTCATGATAGCGGTAATCGCGTGCGTTGCAGCCGTCCCTGCCGTTGCACAGACCGCCGCCGACACCCTCACATCCAGATTCACTGTGGATGGGATTCCCGTAATACTGCGGCGCAACATATCCAACAACGTGGTCGTCGCGAACGTCTATCTGCTGGGTGGATCACGCCAGATCACTGACGCGAACAGCGGCATCGAGCCGTTTCTGCTCGCGGTCTCGGAGCGTGGTACGATGCACTATCCAAAAGCCGTCCTCCGCAGCAAGACATCTGCGTTGGGAAGCGACTTCGTGGTAGAGCCGAGCATAGACTGGACGATGTTCGGTGCGCGCACGATCACGAGCGGAATGGATTCCACCTGGGCGATCTTTGCGGATCGCTTGATGTATCCTGCGATTCAACCAGCCGAGGTGGAACTGGTGAGATCACAATTCATCAGCGGCGAGAAACAGGAGCGCGACGATCCCGATGCGTTCGTCTCCGACCTCGCGGATAGCGTTGCATTTGCCGGCCATCCTTATTCTGTGTCGCCGACCGGGAACTCCAGGTCGCTCGCGCGAATAACACCAGCCGCGCTTCGAGAATACGAGCAGACGCAGATTGTGAAATCGAGGATGCTGATTGTCGTAGTTGGTGATGTAACACGTACCCATCTGGAATCGTTGATCCATGCGACTCTTGGCCGGCTTCCGGCAGGTTCGTACAAGTGGACGCTTCCTGACCCGATCCCGGTTCGGCCGGCGTCGGCCGTACTTGTGCAGCGTGATCTTCCGACGAACTATCTGCTCGGCTACGTAGCCGGTCCGCTGGCGTCATCGCCGGATTATACGGCGTTGCGCGTCGCAGCGACCGTCTTGACCGGTCAGATGTTCGCGGAGATACGTGCGCGGCAGAATCTCACGTACGACGTACACGCGCCGTTTCTGGAGCGAGCGGCAAGTGCGTCCGGACTTTATGTCACAACCATTGCGCCGGATACGACGCTGAAACTCATGAAGGGATTCATAACACAGCTTCAGAACGAGACGGTCACGAGCGATGGACTGCAGCGGCTTGAACTTCAATTCATCACTCAGTACTTCCTGGATAACGAGACGAATGCGTCCCAGGCTGATTTTCTCGCCCGGTCACAACTCTACCAGGGTGACTATCGACGAGCGATGACTTTCGTCGAGGATCTGAAATCAGTGACGCCGGCAGCAGTCCAGGCAGCAGCGCGCAAGTACATGCGAAACTTTCACTGGGCGTACCTTGGCGACACGACCAAGGTCGACAAGGCGCTGTTGTTGAGCTTTTAGCGCGAGCGCGCAGCAATGATGTGACGCACGTCATCGAGCGTCACAGATTGCGCGCGGAGCGCCACAAGTGTGTGATAGAGCAGATCAGCAGCCTCCTCCGCGATTCGGTCGCGGTCGTCATCTGCCAGCGCCACCAACAACTCGGCTGCTTCCTCCCCGAGCTTTTTCAGTCTCAGGTTTCGATCTGCGAGAAGTCGCCGAGTATAGCTGTCATCAGTACTGCCCTGCTGTGTACGTGTTTCGATGATGTCGGCCAGAACCGTCAGCGCATCGCCGCTTGACGGGTTGTCGAAACAGGACGGCGTCCCGTTATGGCATGCAGGTCCCGCAGGAACGACTCGGGCCAGAACGGCGTCCCCATCGCAGTCGGCTGTGAGCGACACGACACGTTGGGTATTACCACTTGTCGCGCCCTTGTGCCACAGTCCGCGTGTTCGCGACCGATAGTGCATCTCTCCGGTTTCGAGCGTCCTTCCGAGGGCGTCGCGATCCATGTGAGCCAGCATGAGCACTCTGCCGGATCCGGCATCCTGTGTCACGACTGTGATCAGTCCATTGCCCTTGTCAAAATCGAGATCGTCAATTTTCATGAATACCGCGGTATTAGGATTTCACGAACGGAATGCGCGAGCATCGCATTTGTTGCAATGACATCACCACCAAATGGAGTTGGATCTCCGCGCCAATCCGTGAACGAGCCACCAGCTTCCGTGATTATTGGATACAGCGCCGCAGCATCCCATGGTGCTACGATGTCATCGACCATTACATCCGCACGACCGGTCGCCACGAGTAGATAGCCGTAGCAATCGCCCCAGGTTCGGCTGATGTTCGCTCGCGCAGCAAGCTGCTGCCAGGCAGCGGCTCGATCGGCTCGGTCTGGAAACCGGTCATCAGTAATGACAATTGTCGACTCGGCGATCGCGCTCTGTGCAGAGACGCGGCACGGAGCGCCGTTCCAGAAACACCCCTCTCCGCGGCCAGCGACCACCATCTCCCGGACAGCTGGAAAATAAGCGCAGCCGGCAAGTACAGACTGTCCATCTGTCACCGCAATGAGAGTACCCCATAACGGCACGCGTCTGATGAAACTCTTGGTACCATCGATCGGATCGATGATCCAACGCCTTCTGGCCTCGGGTCTGATATCTCCGAATTCCTCTCCCAGAATCCCGTCGCCCGGGAATCGCTTCTCGATCCAGGCGCGCGCGAGCAGCTCGGCGCCACGGTCAGCAGCAGTGACGGGAGAGCCGTCCTGCTTCAGATCGATGTCAAGCGCACCGCCATAGTGAGTCATCGCGAAATCACCGGCGATGGCGGCGACCTCCGCGACAGCGCCAAGGTACGACCCGGTCACGCGGCGTTCCTGACGGGCAGCGATGCTGCTCGCATGCACGCCTTCATCTCGGCGATCGTCACGCTGCCGTCATGGACTATTCCAGCCACGAGCGCGGCATCGGCACGACCGGATTCCATCGCAGCGACAACGTCGCGCGCAGACCCCGCACCGCCTGAGGCAATAACGGGGACGTCCACGGCGTCCGCGACGGAGCGAGTGAGCTCGATGTCATAACCATCGCGTGATCCGTCCCTATCCACGCTGGTCAGCAGGATTTCGCCCGCACCGTGGCTCGCCGATGCCCGTGCCCAGTGGATCGCATCCAGGTCGGTGGCCACGCGCCCCCCATGTGTAAAGACACGCCACATCCGTCCGCTGCACTTGGCGTCGATGCTCGATACCACGCACTGTGATCCGAATACGAGTGCAGCTTCGCTCAGCAAGGCAGGCCGATCGACAGCGGCCGAGTTGATCGCAACCTTATCGGCACCTGCGCGCAGCGCGCGTGCGACATCCGCAACAGTGCGAATGCCACCACCGACCGTGAGCGGAATGAACAGGCGCTCAGCCGTCCGTTCCACCACACCCAGCAGAATGTCCCGTCCCTCAGGGCTTGCAGAAATATCCAGAAAGACTATCTCGTCCGCTCCCTCGGCTTCGTAGCGCGCAGCAAGCGCAGCCGGATCACCGACATCACGGAGATTCATAAACCGGGTCCCCTTCACCACTCTGCCATCCTTCACGTCCAGGCATACAACCAATCGGCGCGTGAGAGTCAATCGACCTCCAGTGACACTGCACCTTTCGTGCTGAAGACTGCGCCCTCTCCCGACTCCCGCATTGCATCGCGTATCGCCAACGCAAGCGCCTTGAATGCGGCTTCGACGATGTGGTGGCGGTCGGAGCCACTGAGGACGCGGACATGTATTGTTGCCTTCGCATTATCCGCAAACGATCTCATCCAGTGATCGTAAAGAGAACTCGGCAGCGGCCCACGGTAGTACGCTCGCCCACCCATATCCACGCACACATGTACAAGTGCGTCATCCATCGGGATCGTACGATCGCCGTAACGCGCCGCCGAAACAGGCATGATGTCAGTCACCGCATGCCCCATGGTGATGGCGACATCCTCTATTGTGTGATGCCTCAGGTCGCCGCTGGCGTTCAGCGTTATATCGAGACCAGAGTACCGCGCGAACGTGATCATCATGTGATCCAGAAAAGGCACGCCGGTAGCGACGGTTCCCTTCCCCGCTCCGGGCCGGATCTCGAGCCTGACTTGCGTTTCGCTCGTAACGCGCTCAACCATTGTCCGTCCTCTCACTTTATTGACCTCGCTGTCATTCCGAAAATTCTTCCGCAACTGCCGCGGCGTCCAGCGCGCCGGTGTACAGTGCCATTCCGATTACTACAGATGCCACGCCTCGATCTTCGAGCGCGCGCAGATCGCCGACCGTCCCGATACCACCGCTCGCACAAACTGGATGTTCGCTCTCTTCGACGACCTCTTCCATCAGAGTCAGATCAGCTCCTTCCATGAGCCCCTCTCGATGTACCGCGGTCACCATCACAGCCGCGAGAGGAAGCGCGTTGAGATCATTGATAAGATCGAGTACGTAACGATCTGAGACGCTCGACCATCCATGAGTGAGTACATGACGGTCGCGGACGTCCGCGGCGACGATCAGAGTGCCGGGAAAAAGCTCCGTCATGTCGGCAAGCCAATTGAGGCTTTCGATTGCCTTGGTTCCGAGCACGATCCGTTGCGCACCGTCGCGAAGGTGCGCCTCTATGCTCTCTTCGGTGCGAACACCGCCGCCAACCTGGGCTTCCATGGAAGTCGCGCGAAGCACCTCGCGAACAGCGTCGGCGTTGGAGCCTCGACCGGTCGCGGCATCGAGATCAACGATGTGCACTTGTCGGAAGCCCGCAAACTCCCACTTGTGTGCAACGGCCGGCGGATCATTCAGACGCAACTGTTCGGCATCGTAAGAGCCGCCGACGAGCTGTACACACGCGCCCTCGCGAATATCTATCGCAGGTATTGCGATCACCGAAACACTCCATGAACGAAGTCTCTCACGAAGCTGACTCCAGCAGTGGAGCTCTTCTCCGGATGGAACTGCACTCCAATTGCATTACCCACCGTTACAACCGAAGCGAACCGATCATGCTCATGGGACGTGTATGCCACTATACAGTCTTCAGATTCCGGCTCGCAAACATAGCTGTTGGCGAAATATGCCACTTTCGGAAGTGACTCATCGAGCGATTCAACCTCGTTCCATCCGATCTGAGGAACACGTCGGGCGCGGAGTTTCCTCACTCGACCGGGAATCACGCCGAGCCCATGTCCCTCCCCCTCTTCACTCGAATCGAAGAGAAGCTGCATGCCAAGACAGATCCCAAGAGTCGGCAGACCTCCCAGAATAGCGTCCCGCATCTGCTGGAGTCCATGTGAAAGACGCGCAGAGGCATTGCTGAAGGCGCCGACTCCGGGAAGCACCAACGCATCGGTTGCGAGCGCCGCGATCGGATCGCACTCGAGGCGCACCTTCACGCCATCACCAGTATCAAGAGCCTTTGCCAGTGAATGGATGTTGCCCGCGCCGTAGTCGAATATCGTAATGACTGTCTTTGGGCTCATCCGCGGATCTCCCGCAGCTCGGCGATACACTTCTCCATCATCGACCATGGTCCAACTGAAACTCGCAGTGCATCGCCTATTCGCGGGAGGTCCGCGAACGGTCGCACGGCGATGCCCGTCGCGCGCAATCGCCGATCCCACTCCGTGGCATCGGGCACCGGTACAAGCAGGAAATTCGCATCACTAGCTAACGGTTTGAAACCAATGGAGGTCAAAGAAATCGCGAGGCGGTCGCGGTTTGCCACTGTCAGGCGAATGTGCTCCTCTACCCATGCTCGTCCATCCGTGAGCGCCGCTACGGCCACGTGCTGAGCAACGCCACTTACTTTGTAGGGGCCACGCGACTTCTCAATTTCCGCGATCATGGAAGGCGCACCAATAGCATATCCGATGCGGAAACCGGCCAGACCGAACGCCTTGCTGAGCGTCCGAGTGATTACAACGCGTGGGGAAAGGCGCAGGAAATTCAGGCAGTTCTGCGTCGCAAATTCGGCATATGCCTCGTCGATTATCACGATGCCAGTCGTGTTCTTGATGATTCGCTCGATTGTACCGGGCGAGAACGACGTTCCCGTTGGATTGTTCGGAGTGCACAGATAATTGATCCTGGCATCCGCCGAGATGTATCTGTCGGCATCCGCGTCGTTTGAATTGGTGAGGGGAATGGATAACCCCGTCAGACCGTTCATCTTTGCGAATATGGGGATCATCGCGAACGAAGGGTCGGGATATGCGACGACATCACCTGGTTCACCAAACGCGCGGATTATCGAATCAAGTACGTCATCGGATCCGCAACCCGTCACGATCATGTCGGGCGTTGCGCCCAAATAGACAGCGATGGCTTGCTTGACCGCGTCTGCGTAGAGACTGGGGTATCGTGTTACAGTCGACAATACCGTGTCGGAAATAGCGCGCAACACGGCTGGGGCAACACCCCACAGGTTCGTGTTGTCACTAAGGTCGATATCGGCCGGTGCGCGGTTGGGCGCGTAAAGCGAGATTGCTTTGTAACTCGCGCGAGTCAGGTCAAGCGTATGATCTTCTGAACTTTCGAGGATGACTGTCATGGCAGACCCGCCCCGACCGTCGCCCATTGACGCGCTGCCGCGGCGTGAGCGAAGAGTCCCTCCGCATCCGCGAAGACTCCGACATCACGGGCCAGACTTGCGGCAGCGACTGGATCTATCTGCTGGTACGTCGTCCAACGGATGAAATCGAGGACCGACAGACCCGAGTATGACCGCGCGAGCCCACCTGTCGGGAGGACGTGGTTTGCACCAGTCACGTAATCACCGAAGGCGACGGAGCTGCACTCGCCAACGAATATCGTGGCCGCCGTGCGAAGACGAGGCAGTAGTGCAGAAGCGTCATCCACGGCGAGCAATAGATGCTCTGGCGCGAACTCGTTACTGAAGTCGATCGCTGTGCTGATCTCCTGAGTCCAGAGAAAAGCGCCGCGAGTCGTGAGCGAGCTCTCGATGATGCCGCGACGCGATTGTGTCGGCAAAAGCGTCTTTACGCGCGCGAGAATGTTCTGCGCAATCTCCTGTCCGATCGCAATGACGATGGCAACAGCCTCGGGATCGTGCTCGGCTTGCGCCAGCATTTCTCGCGCGATCACATCGGGGTTCGCAGTCGAATCAGCGATCACCAACAGCTCGCTCGGGCCTGCCGGAGAGTCGATACCGACCGTTCTTGCGACTTGCAGCTTGGCCGCGGCTACGTAGGCATTGCCCGGTCCGACTATGCGATCCACGCGGGGAACGCTCTGGGTTCCATAAGCCATGGCCCCGATCGCGCCTGCGCCACCAATCGCGAAGACCCGGTGGACCCCCGCCAACTCCGCGGCCGCCAGGACGGCCTGCGATGGCAGGCCGTCCGGTCCTGGAGGAGAACAGACCACGATCTCGCCGACACCGGCAACTCTCGCCGGCACAACGCCCATCAGAACGCTGCTTGGATAAGCTGCTCGCCCGCCTGGCGCGTAGACACCGACCCTGTCGAGTGCCAGCGGCTGGCGGGTAACGACGATACCCGGCTCCGGCGAAACGGTAGTTGCACAGGGTAGAAGCGAGCGTTGGACAACTTCGATGTTTCTGATCGCTCGCTCCATGGCCGCGCGTAAATCCGGGCTGATCGCATCGACGGCCCCGAGCCAACGCTTGCGCGGTACTTCAACGGACTCCAGACGGACAGCATCCAACCTGGACGCCAGCTCGATCAGTGCGGTATCGCCGCGTTCCGCGACATCAGCGAGAATCTCAGCCGTGACAGAGGCAACCGAGTCCATTTGACCCGATCCGCGGCCAATAAGGTACGCCCGCCGGGCATCTGTAAGGCCTGGAAGGCTCTCTGTAATTATTTCCTTAACTCCGTAAGTATTAATCGTCATCGCATCAGCCGCTCTATGCGCGTAACAAGAATTCCCTCTCCGCCAATCGACTTGAGGTCGGCGATAGTTCGATATATCGCAGATGCCGCGACCACGGCATGCACTGCAACGTGTTTACCGCCGTCGAGCACATCTATAACGGTTGGCCCGTTCAGGCCTGGCAGGATCTGTCTTACGGTCTGCAACCTGTCCCGCGGCACGTTGGCCATCAGGTAGCGTTGTCCGCGTGCCGAAATGACTGACTCGAGCGCCGTGGAGAGCTCCTGAAGCGCAGTCTCCTTCGTATCCGTCCACTCCGTTCGATTGGCTGCGACCACCAACTGAGCGGTCGACCACATGACGGTCCCAATTTCGCGAAGACCGTTGGTCTTGAGAGTAGAGCCCGTCGAGACCAGATCCACAATCGCGTCTGCGATCCCGAGGTGAGGGGCGATCTCTGCCGCGCCGGAGATCGGCACAATTACGACCTCGCGATTCAAATCGGCGAAGAAACGAGATGTAATGCTGGGAAAGGCCGTTGCGACCCTTGTCCCGGGCGGTAGTCCTTCGACCGCCATGATTCCGCTCTCCTCCCGGGCCGCGACCACGAGCCGGCAGCGGCCGAAGGCGAGGTCGAGCTGGCTCTGGATCTCGAGCTGGCTCTCGGCAACGATGTCCAAACCTGTCACACCCGCATCCGCGGCTCCGTCGGCCACGAATTCCGGGATATCCTGGGCGCGCACGAAGATGGCCTCGAATTCACTGCCGAGCGACGCTCTGAGCGCGCGATCGCTCAGCGCGCGGACTTCGAGACCGGCGTCGTCGAAGAGATCGCGAGTGTCCTGAGCGAGCCGGCCCTTGTTGGGGAGGGCGATACGGAGGATGGGGGCGTTATTGACCGGGTATATCCCCGGTGGAATTGGCTGAGGTTCTGTAAGAGTCACGGTTGGCAATTTCGTTCAGCAATGGGGTGGAAAGACAAAAAGGGCCCGTCCAGAGATTGGACGAGCCCGGAAACGCGGATGATCGGCTGGTCAGCCCATCACATGCGACAACTTCCCCGGCCCGTCAGGACATGGAGATGATGCTGCGCGTGGTGGGTAGCTGTGCGAACCATTCCCGGAATCTGACAGGCGGTAGATCGTCTGTCAACATTGAAAGTGGCGCGGATTGTGAATAGTTTCACAATGCTCACGAGAAACCTCGCGAGCGCACCTATCCAGGAGAATAAAGCAGATGCGGTATTTCGGTTTTACTGCCATGGCGGCCAGCGCTCTTATGCTTGCAGCGTGTGGCGGCGGCGAGAAGGCGGCCGATACAACGGCTGCTGCGACGACCCCGGCGGCTGATACAACGGCTGCCGCTCCAGCGGCTGCCGGATCCACGTCGACAGCAGCGGCTGGTGCCGTTGCAGCGGCGCCGATCACCGGCACTATCCACGATGTGAAGATGATCGGTGATGCAAAGGGATATCGGTTCGAGCCCGCGACGATCACCATCAAGGAAGGCGATGGGATTCGTTACACGAACATCAGCGGCGGCCCACACGACGTCGCCTTTGATCCAGCGTTGATTCCAGCTGCGGTCAAGCCACAACTGTCGGCGAACATGCCGAACCAGATGAGCGATCTTGCCGGACCGCTTCTCATCCAGCCCAATGCGACCTACACGATCTCGTTTGCGAAGATCCCGGCTGGTACCTACGAGGCGCACTGCACGCCGCACCTCGCCATGAACATGAAGCAGACGATCACGGTTCAGTAGTAAGAATCGGGTTTGAGTATTTAGACGGCTGCCTCGGAGCTCGATTCGCTCTGAGGCAGCCGTTCCTTTATTGCCGTGGTCAGATACGTCGATCTGGTACAGTCGTCTATTCGGTTGGATCTTCAGCTGGCGTGCGATGTGCGACTGTACTGTCGCGTGCGAGCAACCTCGGCCGGGCCGACCCGTGAGCGCAGCAACTGATCTGGCAGAGAATGTCACCAGGTAACGCGACGTACGTCTGGATTGCAGCGCGGGCGCGTAATGCACTGCGGCGTCGAGCGCTGATGAGCAGTGTCGCGGGCGTAATCTTCGTTTGCGTGCTGCTTGGACTCGTGCTTACCCCACGGAAGACGACGCTGCTCGTATCGGCCCCTGGCCAGCACACGGTTACGAGAGCCGTTGATACGAGCGGCGCCGTCGATGCGCTGATGCTTGCGCAGGCATCGATACGCCAGGCGGACTCCGCACTTGCCGCGGCCCGGCGTGTCGTTTCGCTCGAACATGAGCCGACAAGAGTCACACAGGACACGCTCTCACCGGCGCTTCGTGCGGAACGCGATTCGCTGAACGCGCTGCTGAGATCGCTCGAAGCCGCAATGGCGCGAGCGGAAGAATCGCCGCTCCCACCAGCTTTCAAATCGCTTGGCTCATCACCCGCTCTTGCCAGTAACCAGCGAGTCCAGGTGTGGCTGGATTCACTCGATCAGGTCGACAAGCTTCGGGCACCCTTTGGCGCGTTGGGTGCGGGCGACCCAATTTATGTCGCGCTCACTGCGCGCGTGAATGAATTGGGAAGGCTGATCCGTGATGCGGCTATTGAACAGCGATCGGAACTGCGAGCGCGGATCGCGCCGCTGGTGGCTGTGCCGTCACCGCCGCCAACGCTGCTTGCAACGCACGTGGACACGAGCGGGTTCGTAAACGCCAGGGACAACGCCACCCAGCAATTCAGAATTGCGCGACAGCGGCTTGACTCCTTGCGACATGCGAACGCAATAGTCGACACTGTCGCTACGCGCGCCCGTGCGGTGGCCAATGTCGGCGCGCCTCCGATCGCGATGCTTTGTGCCGCGCTGGTTATTGCACTGGCAGCCGGGTTCGCCGTGGTCTTTGTCGGGGAGTTACGACATCCCAGGGTGGCGCACATGCGTGAGGGCGAGGCGGTTTCCAACGTACGCGTACTGACCGTGATCAAGCCGAGCGCAATGCTGGAACGCTCACGGCGGCAATCGGATGTCGAAGCACCCCCACTGATCGACGTAACATCCGAACGCTATCGAACGTTGTATCTGCATCTGGCAGCTACCGAGGCGAGTGTTCCCGTCATAACACTCACCGGTGACATTCCCGCTGTTGTGGCAACAGTGGCCGCAAACGTTGCTGCTGTCGCAGCATACGAGGCACGCAGCACTCTTCTGGTGGATGGAGATCCGGCAACCAGTATGATTGCATCGGTTCTACGGATGGAATCCGATCCTGGATTGCAGGGAGTACTGAGTGAAAAGATAGATGTCCTATCGGCGATCGTTACCGTAACAATCGGACGAGATCGTCCGCTGGACGTGTTGCCGAGCGGTCACGGCCGCATCGGTACGGCATCGCTGGAAGCCGTGACCAATCTGCACGATGCACTGGAGCGAATGCGCCGCCGTTATGACTTCATAGTCATGGGAGTTTCAGTCAGCTACGCAATGCTGGCCACGAATACTATAATTCCCGCGCCGGACGTAATTGTCTGCGCCCAGGTTGGTGTCACGGAGATCGCGGATCTACGCGCAGCGGTCAAGGGGCTCCGCGCTGCTGGCAAGCTGGTACACGGGATCGTTCTGTGGGACGACGAACGTCCGCGTGTCTAGTGCCCGCGTGATCTCAGGGCGCGGGCACCTTGTGAAAGTGGCGAGGTTGCTTGCCATCGGGCGGTGTCAGCGTCAGCACACTATCAGCGATTGCGAATCGTGCGATGGCTGGTAGCTGGAATGACTGATCGTTCGATAGATGCAAAGTGTCTGCGCGTACAAGGTATTTGCCTTGCTCATCCCCGACGCGAGCTCGTACGTGCATCGTCCCGTCTGAATCGAACATGTAGTGTGCGGCCATCGCAGAACCAATCTGGATTGTCCAGTCGCCGACGATAGATTGTGTGGGCGATGCGGCTCCGACATGGCGCAGAACACGGGGTGGCGCTCCGCTGCGTTCATTCACAACCAAGGAGTCGCCCGCTATGGCGAAAATTGCGGTATCGGTGTGTGACACACCAACGCTCGGCAGTGTCACAGTCTCGACGAGCTTATTTCCCTCGACGCGATAGGTGCCGTCGACTGAAAGATCCTTGGC
The DNA here is from genome assembly GCA_036554185.1 of Gemmatimonadaceae bacterium. Lineage (GTDB taxonomy): Bacteria > Gemmatimonadota > Gemmatimonadetes > Gemmatimonadales > Gemmatimonadaceae > Fen-1247. Next base: position 12,049 of record DATBNQ010000079.1, read on the forward strand.
AAGATCGAAGTTACCGTTCAGGTCGAAGCGAAACGTTTGAACCACACCATTCGGAAGGGGCGCGTCGGCACGCCACGCGCCGACTATACCAGGCGTAGCCGTCTGCGCTTCGACGGCAGCTGCGGCGAGTTGTGCGCCAAGAAGGATGGCGGCAGCACTTACCAGCGTTTTCATTGAGAGTGGTCGAATCGTCATCGGTGACATCAGGAATGCTGGCTGCTAGGCGTTGAAACCGGTCGAAATCGGGAGAACGGCGTGAGGATAAGACGATTTACCATGGCGCAATGAAACACCGCCCGGGGTGGTCTCTTCGGTACGGTCCGTGCAGAGAGGCGCCGCATGAGCAAAATTCTGCGCGGGCTGGCGGCTGGTTACGGCGCCAAGAAGCTGAGCGGGGGTGGATGCGGCTGCGGGACAATCCTCATCTTTATAGTGCTCTGGTACGTCCTTGGCCACTTCGGGATCTTCAAGTAATCCTGGCAGGCCTGCTAACTTGCGTGCATGGCCGAAGTAACGCTGGACCTGCG
>DATBNQ010000021.1:0-13111 GCA_036554185.1 Gemmatimonadaceae bacterium
GCGTAGCCACCCCAGAAGAGCAACCCAAGCACGATCAGGATCACACCCAGCAGGCGCACACTCATCTGCGCCACCATGGTAGTCGTCTTCATAACCGAATCTCCTTGCAGTTCAGAGCCGTACCCGTATTGCCAGCCGCAACAATAACTTATATCCATTACGGCGCGGGCGTGGAAACGCCCCATACCGCGCGTCCAATCGTTGAGTAACCGACGACAACCAATGACGATCCATTCGGACACTTTCTTCTATACATCGGCCATCCTGCTCGGCGTAGTTGCCGGAATGCGCAGCATGATGGCACCAGCGATCCTCGCACTCACACTTTCACGCAGGCCCGAGGTGGCGCCCGCGGCATCGCCAGGTCACTGGTTCGCCATGCGTCCCGTTGCGATCATACTTGGATTGTCCGCGCTCGGAGAGTTGATCGTGGATAAACTGCCACAGACTCCAAGCCGGACTGCACTTGGACCGTTCATTGTGCGAATCGTGAGCGGTGCGTTCACCGGCGCAGCGTTGCTGCAGATCGGACAACTCAACCTGTGGATCGGTGCCGCCTGCGGAACGATCGGTGCGCTGATCGGTACCTTCGGCGGATTTCACGCGCGCAGATACATCGGACGCGCTACCGGAATCAGAGATCCGTATATCGGTGCGCTGGAAGATGTAGTTGCAATAGCGATCGCCGGAACCGTGATGGCGATGCTGGTGGCTTGACGAGTTACGGCGCGATAGAGGCGCGCGCGATTATCGCATCCGCGAATCGCGCAGCGCCGGTCGGCGTATCTCCAAAATAAAATGACGGCTCCAGCATCTCGAGCTCGAGCAAGACGAAGCCAGACACCGTTTCAATCCCGTCAACCCTCGCATACAACCACGGCGACGGTGCCGCATCGAGCGCGCGCCGTGCCGACGCAAGTACGTCCGCGGGCGGCTCGCCGGCAATCGATTCTCCACCGTACGTCGCCTGCACGCGAAAATCGCCAGCGCATGGCGTCTTCCGCACCGCATGACTGAACTGCCCGTCGATGAACATCATCGACCATTCACCACGCGTCTGAATCTCGGCTATGAACGGCTGTACCATCATGTCGCCAGCCCTGAGTGACGCCGCCAGCTGTGCATTGTGTTCCGAAGCGGTCGCACTGCATACTCGCCACGTACGTGACGCATTCGCCGATATCACCGGCTTGATGATCGCCTCGGTCCAGCCGCGATCTGCGAGCAAACTTCCAAGATCTGGCGCGTCGCCTTTCGACAGCCAGATGGTGGGCACCACGGATACTCCGGCCTTCGCCAGATCCTGCAGGTAGGTCTTCTTCATGCTCCATCGGAGCACCGGCGGCGGGTTCCAGACGGGAGCGGCGATAGCGTCGAGCGCATCTATCCACGCGCGGAATTCGACGGCCCGCTCGTAGTAGTCCCACGTGGACCGGAGAATGATCGAATCGAAGCTGCTCCAGTCAATCGACTGGTCGGTCCAGACCGCGGCGTTGACCTCCGCTCCCCGCTGCTCGAGCGCCTCGACGGCGAGCCGGTCGTCGGGAGTGAGATCGGCGTGGGCGACTGATGTTACGAATGCGATACGCAAGAAACAATGATTTCAGCGTGACCGCCCCGAAACAAGTGCAACGGCCTTCCCGATTGTTCATATTTCGCGGGCAGACCAACTCCCGTTCGGAGCAAGGGATCAATGAAAAAGCTCGCCGTCATCCTCGCAGCCGCCACTCTCGCCGGCTCTCTAGCCCCTCAGCTTTCTTCAGCGCAGGAAGCAGCGCGTTGGAAACAGGAGGCCCGGAACGTGACCATCACGCGCGACGACTGGGGTATCGCGCACGTCCATGGAAAGACCGACGCCGATGCCGTCTTCGGGATGATCTACGCACAGGCCGAGGATGACTTCAACCGCGTCGAGACCAATTATCTGAACTCGATGGGACGACTGGCCGAAGCCGAGGGAGAGTCGGCGATCTATCAGGATCTCCGGCAGAAACTGTTCATCGATCCTGACTCGTTGAAGCAGGATTACGCCACGAGCCCGGCATGGCTGAAGAAGTTGATGAACGCATGGGCTGACGGGCTCAACTACTACATGTACACACACCCCGATGTGAAGCCGCGCGCAATCAAGAGGTACGAGCCGTGGATGGCGCTCAGCTTCAGTGAAGGAAGCATCGGCGGTGACATTGAACGCGTGAACCTCAGGCAATTGCAGGCGTTTTACGGCGGTGGACCTGTAACGATAGAGCCTGCATCAGGTGTGCTGCCGCCACCGGAGCCGGGCGGCTCGAACGGAATCGCGATAGCGCCGTCGAATACGATCAACCACCACGCGTTGCTGTTGATCAACCCGCACACGTCGTTCTTCTTTCGCTCGGAATTGCAGATGACGAGCGACGAGGGACTCAATGCGTATGGCGCCGTTACGTGGGGTCAGTTCTTCGTGTATCAGGGATTCAATACGCGCGTCGGATGGATGCATACCTCCAGTGCTGTCAACGCGGTCTCGGAATTCCTGGAAACCGTGGAGAAGAAGGGAGATCGCTTCTACTACAAGTACGGAAGCGAGGAGAGGCCGATGATCGCGAAGACGATCACCGTCCCGTACAAAACGGCGAGCGGAATGGCGAACAAGACCTTCACCACCTATTACACGATGCACGGTCCCGTCATCCGGAAGACCGACGGACGTTGGGTGACGATCGAGCTGATGAACCGGCCGCAGATCGCGCTGATCCAGTCGTACATGCGCACCAAGGCGCTGAATTACAAGGAATATGAGAAGACGATGGAGTTGCACGGCAACTCCTCGAACAACACCATCTACGCCGACGCCGACGGCAACATCGCGTACTGGCATGCCAACTACATCGCGCGACGGGATACGTCCTTCGACTGGACGCATCCCGTCGATGGCAGCAACCCGAAGACCGCCTGGGGCCCCGTGCTCTCGGTCGCTGAAACACCACATCTGTTGAATCCGCGGAATGGCTGGCTGTACAACAGCAACAACTGGCCGTGGTCCGCCGCAGGAGCATACAGCCCCAGGCAGAAGGACTTCCCGAGTTACGTGGATGTCGGCCAGGAATCCGCGCGTGGCCTGCACGCGATTCGAGTGCTCACGGACAGGAAGAATCTCACGATGGAGTCACTGCGAGCCGCCGCCTATGACAGCTACCTGCCGGCATTCGCGATCATGATACCACCGCTCGTCAAAGCGTGGGACGATGCTCCATCATCCAATCCGCTCAAGGCAAGACTGGCCGATCAGATAGCGGTACTGCGCAAGTGGGATTACCGCTGGGGTGTCAGTTCGATCCCTACTTCGCTTGCAGTCTTCTGGGGCAGTGAGCTCGGCCGCATGGTGAACCGTCGCGCAACGGCAGGAATGTCTCCTGAGAAGTACTCCGCAAATGAAGGAACACCGCAACAGCAACTGGAGGCACTCGCTGCCGCCTCCGACAAGCTCTCGGCGGATTTCGGGACATGGAAGACTCCGTGGGGAACCATCAATCGCTACCAGCGGAACAACGGCGACATCGTCCAGAAGTTCGACGACGCGAAGCCAAGCATTCCTGTCGGCTTCACCTCGTCTCTGTGGGGCTCGCTCGCGTCGTTCGGCGCGCATGCATACCCGGGAACAAGAAAATGGTACGGGACCAGCGGAAATAGTTTTGTCGCCGTGGTCGAGTTCGGTGACAGCGTCCGCGCGATCGCGATCACGGCAGGCGGCGAAAGTGGGCACCCGAGCACACCACACTTCAACGATGAAGCCCAACGCTACAGCACCGGAAACCTCAGAACCGTGTATTACTATCCGTCTCAGTTGAAGGGTCACACCGAACGGGAATATCATCCTGGGAGTTGATTGACCATGCGGAAGACCATTACGGTCCAACGGCACCGATCGGCTATCGTCATCTCCGCGAAAGCGGGAATGACGACTAACCGAAAGGCGCTCGTGCATAAGCTCCTCCGCCTTGCGTTGACGTGCCTGCCGCTTTCGATTTGTGCCGGTGCTACACTTCAGGCCCAGTCGCGCCCCGCGCCCACCGTAACGAGCGACGGAATACTCGGCAGCAAGCGGCCGATTCCCGGCGCGGTGTACGAGTCAGCGCCGTTTACATCTGCCGTACGGAAAGGAACGCGCACTCGCACTGGTGAACCCGGCCAGCGGAACTGGGTGCAGCACGCCCGCTACTCGATCGATGCGTCACTCGACACCGCGACCAACACGATCTGGGGAAAAGAACACGTCGTCTACGTGAACAACTCTCCCGACACGCTCGGATATCTGCTCATCCATCTCCGCCAGAACGTTTTCAGGCCAGACGCGCAACGTAACGACGACACGCCAATTAGTAGCGGAATGCGAATAACTCGCGTTGGTGCTGCGAATATAGGCGAATGGCACGTGCATGGCACGATCATGCGCGCAAATCTCCAGTATCCACTCGTGCCGCATGACAGCGTCGTACTCGACGTGGACTGGTCATACGTACCGGCGCTCACCCCCGCGGACGGTAGAGAGGGACGCGATGATCATCTCTACTTCATGGGTTACTGGTATCCCCAGATCGCAGTGTACGACGATGTCGAGGGATGGGTCGCGGACCCGTACGTGCTCGAAGCCGAGTTCTACATGGACCCTGCTGACTACGACGTGCACATTACGGTGCCGAATGGATGGGTCGTTGGTGCCACCGGCTCACTCCAGAATGCCGACTCGATTCTGAGTATGTCAGCTCGCGCCAAGCTCGCTGCCGCGCGACGCAGCGGGTCCGTCGAGACGATAAGCAGACCGGGCGAGGCAACGGCTACATTCGCAACGCAGTCGCCAACTGTAACATGGCACTTCACCGCGCCGGACGTTCGTGATTTCGCATGGGGCACCAGCAACCGCTACGTCTGGGATGCCACACGCGCCCTGGTGTCCGATTCTGCACAACGTCCCGACACGGTGGACATCTATAGCTTCTATCGCCTCACTCCCGCTGCATCCGCATGGGCAATCGGTGGCGCACGCTACACGCGCGACGCAATCGAGCAGATGTCGAAATACCTCTGGAAATATCCGTGGCCGACGATGACATCCATGGAAGGAGTTCTTACCAGCGGCGGCATGGAATACCCGCGCATGACGGTGATGCAACCCTGGTCCGACACACTGTCACTCGCCGGCGATCTCATGCACGAAACCGGTCACATGTGGTTTCCGATGCAGGTGGGCTCCAACGAGACACGTTACGCGTGGATGGATGAAGGCTTCACTCAGTTCGACGAAGCGCAGGGGATGCGCGCACTCTACGGCGAGCCGCGCAAGGGTGGTCGTATCGCCGACACCGAACAGGGACAGCGCCTCCTCTACACGCGCGTCGCCGCATCCGGCAACGATCAGATTCTGATGACGCGTGGCGATCTGTTTCCGTCGGATCTCTACAACATCATCTTCTACGACAAAACCTCTCAGGTCCTGAGCGCTCTGCGCGGAATACTTGGTGACTCCACCTTTCATCGCGCATTCCGGGAATACGGAAAAGAGTGGGTCGGCCGTCATCCGTATCCCGCCGACTTCTTCAACACGATAGACCGCGTGTCGAAACAGGACCTCAGTTGGTTCTGGAATACCTGGTTCTACAACGCGTGGCCACTCGACCAGGCGATCGCCAGCGTCGCGCCTAGCGGCAGGACGATGGCGATTACAATCGAGGACCGCGGACTCGCACCCATGCCCGTCAAGCTCGCGGTAACGCGCGCAAACGGAGCCGTCCAGCACATCGACATCCCCGTCGACATCTGGCTCCACGGCGCCCGCAGCTACACAACGCACGTTGCTCGCACACCCGCCATCGTACGCGTGGAGATCGATCCCGACGGATTATTCCCAGACATCAATCGCACAAACCAGGTCTGGGTCAGACCGTAGTCCGTCGACTGTTGTCATCGTCATCCCGCCGACCGGCGTCATCCCGCCGAAGGTCGGGATCCACGGACGACGATATGGGGCTGCACCGTCGCTTTGCAGGCGTCATCGGGCTCAGTCAACAACCGTATCTCGTGCGGTTATCCGGGCACCTTGCGCATGTTATCAGTTCGCTGACGCTTTCATCGGCCAGAGCTCAGCCGACGATCCATGCGCCTCGTGACGCCTGCGCGGTAAGAGGCAGTACATAATCCTCGTCCATGGATCCCGACCTTCGGCGGGATGACATTGGTCGCCGGGATATCCTCGTCCGTGGATCCCGACCTTCGGCGGGATGACGATGCACGGCGGGGGCACAACAATCCCATGCGTGCCCCCCAAACACCCCCTACGGCTCGTTCGGCACCAACGGCTTCACCCTCTTCCCCCACATCGCCGGCGGTGGCTCGTGCGTCGCGCGATCCACTGGATGCTCGGCCAACTGGCGCATCGCAGTCGCTACAGCCTGCTCGAGTTGTGCATCATGACCATCCGCGATTTCCTTCGGCCAGTCCTCGACCTCCACATCTGGCGAGATCCCCACATTTTCCACCGCCCAGTTCTTTCCGTCCCGCTCGAAGAAACCACCGCGAGGTGCGTACATGATTCCGCCGTCGACGAACAGCGGCGTATCCCAGATCCCCACCAGCCCGCCCCATGTGCGTTTCCCAACCAGCGTTCCCACATTACGCGTCTTGAACATGTAAGGCATCAGATCACCGCCAGATCCAGACATCTCGTTGATGATCATCACCTTCGGCCCCCAGATTCCTGCCGCAGGACTCGTGAACGGATACCTGGTACCGACCGGATTGTTGAAGTAACCGTCGAATTTTCGCTGCAACACATCGATGATATAATCCGCCGCCGATCCGCCACTGTTGTAACGCTCGTCGACGATCGCGCCCTTGCGATCCTGCTGCGCGAAGTAGTAGCGATTGAAGCTCGCATAGCCACCCTCCGCCGTGTTCGGAAGATGTACATACGCGAGCTCTCCGTGCGACAACGAGTCGACGATGTGACGATTGCGCTCGACCCACGCCCTCGCGCGCAGCCCCGCGTCGTTTGCAATCGGAATCACATTCACTCGGCGAGATCCCTCCGCCGACGGTCGCGCACTCACCGTGATCTCCGTCTGATGATTCGCCGTGCCATCAAATGCACGGTAGATGCTCTCGGGCGCGCGAACATCCATCCCGTTGACAGCGAGGATGTAATCGCCCACGTGCACGTCGACTCCAGGCTCCGTCAACGGAGCGCGCAGATCCGGGTTCCAGCTATCGGTCCCGTAGATCTTGGTGATCTTGTAATACCCGTTCTCCAGCACGAAGTCGGCGCCGAGCAGACCCACACCCGAACGCTGAACCTCCGGGATGTCACCACCGCGCACGAACGAATGCCCGATCGCGATCTCCGATCCCATCATGTCGAGCAGATAGTTGAGATCCGCACGATGCATCACGTACGGGAGCAGCTGGCCATACATCTGCTTCATCCTGGGCCAGTCCGTTCCTTGAAGATTCTTCACATAGATGTAGTCGCGCTGGTTGCGCCATCCTTCGTCGAAGATCTGCTTGAATTCAGCCTTCGGATCGACGAGCATCCGCAACTGCACGTTGAGCTTGCCTTTCCCGGCGGTCGGTGCCGTCGGTGAAGAAGCATCGACGAGAAAGAGACTTGGGACAGGGCCGGGCGTGCGATACAACAACTTCTTGCCGTCCGCGCTGACGATGTAGTCCGCGACGTTCGGCAGAAACTCCGTCGCCTTCCGATCCTTCAACTCATACCTGTGGACGACTGCGCCAAATGCGGGATTGTCCGCGGTGCCCGTTTGCGGAACGTTCTCCATGAAGAAGACCGTGCCCGCGGTACCAGCCTCGAGCGATCCGTACCCGCGTTCCGCGATCCCCGGAACCGCAACTATGCGCTGCGCCAGACCGTCGAAATCGATCTCCACGTGCTTGCGCGAAGCGAGCATCGCCTTCAGCGAGTCTGACATCGGCGCGTTCGCCTTCGCCGTGTCGATCGGCGCCGGTGCCTTCGCTGGAGGCTTCGCCTTCGGTGGCAACCCGGGTACCTCAGGCTCCGCGGGGATTCCCGCATCCTCGTCACTCTCCGGCAACAACGGCGACGGATCTGTCTTCTTGAGCACCGCGAAATACAACGCGTTCGTCTCGTTGTGTCCGTAGCTCGACATGTCCAGCCAACCGGAGCCGAGTGCGAAATCGGTCGACGCGAAGAACCAGAGATACTTCCCGCTAGCATCCCACGCAGGCGACGTCGCGTCCGCGAGTCCATCTGTCACCTGATGCGTCTGACCAGTCGTTATATCGTAGACGAAAATTGCACGATAAAGACTGGGCAACCGCTTCACATATGCGATCCAGCGCGAATCCGGGCTCCACGTCGGGTTCAATGACCGATCCGGCACCATGAACTCATCACCGCCGAAATCGGTCGCCTTGCCTGTGGCTACGTCGACAACCCACAAACGGAGATTGGTATCCTGAAACAGGATGTGCTTTCCATCCGGTGACCATGACGGCGTGTAGAAGTGCGTTGGATTGGCGAGCGTGATCGTACGCGAAGGCTTGCTGTCATCTGCAGAGGCGATGATGAGCTGATACTCACCCGACTTGTCGCTGAAATACGATATCCGCTTCCCATCCGGCGACCACGCTGGATTACGCTCCGCCGAGCCACTCGATTGTGTAATGTTCCGCACATCGCCCTTCTCGGCGGGGATCGTGAAAATATCGCCCCGAGCCTCGATCGCCGCGCGCTTGCCGGTAGGTGAGAGCGCGATGCTCGCAATATTGCGCGATACATCTTTCCACTGCGGCATCATCCACGGAAAATCGCCCACGACGTTGATGTTGACGATGTGCTCGCGACCAGTCGCCGGATCGAGCTCGTGCACATATCCACCCTGCTCGAAGACGATCGTATTTGCATCCGAGTCGAGCGTCTTCACGTCGAAATCGGAGAAATTGGTGATCTGCTTTACCTGTTTTGACTTCATGTCGTACGACCAGACGTTTGACACACCATCGCGATCGGACAGGAAGTAAACCATGTCGTCGCCGATCCATACCGGATCCATTTCCTTTGAATTCGGCCGCGGGATCGTGTCGACCGCGAGCGTCTTGCTATCCAGAATCCAGATCGGCCGATTCTGACCGCCACGATAATTGCGACGTTCCTCATCCCATGACGGATTCATGCGATACGCGATGTGCGCGCCGTCGGGCGAGATCTTGCCCTGGTACGCACGGTACATCGGCATTGCGACCGATGGCCCGCCCTCGAGCGGCACTGTGAACCATCGAGGTTGCGCCGCCGGAAGATTCGATGAACGCGTCGACGAGTACACGATCGACTTCCCGTCCGGCGTCCAACCCTCTACCGCATCAGCAGCAGGGTGCCAGGTGAGACGCCGCGGCTCGCCGCCAGTCGCCGGCATGACGTACACATCGGTATTACCACCGTACTCCGCACTGAACGCGATGGTCTTGCCATCGGGAGAGAAATACGGATTCGACGTCTGCCCCTGAAAGCTCGTAAGCCGTTGCGCCGTTCCACCGGTGCGCGGTACTACCCAGATGTTATTCGCATATGCAAATGCGATCTGTGTTGCGCTGACAGTCGGCGAGCGAAGCATTCGCGTCTGCGCTGACGCAATTGCAGGAGTGAGCAGCAGAGCCATTGCCGAGCAGGTGATGCGACGCATGGGAAGTAGAGTTGATTGTCGTAGAGCAGGTTGCCGTCATCCAGCCGTGCCATGTCGTCATCCCGGGAATGTCGTCATCCCGGAATGTCGTCATCCCGCCGAAGGTCGGGATCCATGGACGAGGCCTCGACGACGCAGCCCATCTGCGTGACGGCGCGACCACAGATGGATCCCGACCTTCGGCGGGATGACGACCGGCTGGATCCCGACCTTCACCATTTCCGGTCAAAATGCACGGTCCCTTGAATGGCCGCTAGGACTCCCCACGTGAACGGTGGAACGCGGGACGCGGATGCCGCCGCGTCATCGCCCGGCTACGTCGAGAAGGAACTCGTCCTGATCCGGTAACCCGACGGTATCTCGAACAGGCTGGGCTGCTGCGCCCCAACGCGAACGCTCGTTATGTCTATCGATCGCGTCTTGCTGTGGCTGATTCCCTTGTCATCCACCGTACTCTCCTTCACGACCGTACGAAGCGGAGTCCCCTGCAACGACCTGGCGCGAACCGACGCCTCGTTCTGAACGAAATCGGCGTCCGTCTGAGCCATGGCAGTCGCGGTATGCTCGAGCAATGCGAGCAATGGGTTGCTGCCAAGATCGAGCCCGGGACTTACCCAGTAATCCGTGATGACCGTGTGGTGTTCCGTCCCTCCATCAAAGCCAAGCGCAACGATGCGTACGTCGAATCGCTCGGTGATCCGAATCTGTTCTGTCGCGTAGCCCAGCACCTTCTGGCCGGTCCCGATTCTCTCCGACGAAATCCTGTTGTTGACCACCTTGAATTTGACGATCGGCGACACCGCCCTGAGTGACGTCCCGATGATGTGCTCGAAATTGGGTGAACTCATCTGATCCACCTCTCTCCGATCGGGATGCACCGACATCATCTGCTTTCCGCCGTTCGTCAGCAGTATGTATTCATTGGAGTTCTTCTTGTCGATATCGATCCGCGTGCGATCACCATGCACCCGGACAGTTCCCGACGTTGGATCGTCGTCAGAGTCGCCCGTCGTGCTGAACGTGTACATGTAGTCGCTCGGCGGCGTCGATTCCACGCACCGCGGTGCGGCCGTTCCCGTTCCTGTCCCCGTTAGCGCGACCGTCAGTAGTGCAGCAATTGTATGAACCATTGTCCCCTCGATGCCCGAAGCGAGTCATTCGCCTATCCGGTCTGTCACTCAGGACCTCCCTATGGTTCATGTACGACGTCCGTCTGGACAGAACCGGGATATACCTTTTCGAACGATCGTTCAGGAACCGTCATCCCGCCGAAGGTCGGGAACCACGGCCGAGGCTTGGACGACGTTGCCCACGCATCGCAGGCGTAATCAACCATCAGTGTGCCGTCGCGCCGGAGCCGTCATTCCCGCGAAAGCGGGAATCCATTCACAGCAACGCACCCCCCGCGGTATTCTTCACATAGCAGCACTTGGTAACGCCCGCGCGCTATCAATCCCAGGACAATCCCCGAGAGCGATCTGGAATGAGCAGCCCGACAAAAACCGCCCCGCGCCACGACGAGCCGCATCTTGCGGCCCCCGATCTCAATCCCTCCTTCACGAAAGGCGTCTTCCTGGGCGAGATTCGCGAAGATCTCGTATTTCCCTTCCCGGTGATGTCAGCCGAGGAGTCGGAATCACTCCGGATGATCCTCGACGCATTCCGCGCGTTCGCCGCCGAGCACATCGATTCGGCGAAGATGGACCACGACGGGAAGTTTCCGGACGAAGTCCGACACGGACTGCACGAGCTCGGTCTCATGGGACTCAACATTCCCGAGCAATACGGCGGCTTCGGCGCGTCCGCCAAGGTATTCAACCGAGTCTTCGGCGAGATCGGCGGTACCGACCCAGCGCTCACAGTTTATTTCGGCGCACACGAATCGATCGGATGCAAGGGCATCACCCTGTTCGGTACCGATGAGCAGAAGCAAACATGGCTGCCAAGATGCGCGACCGGCGAAATCATCGCAGCGTTCTGTCTCACCGAGCCAGGCTCCGGCTCGGACGCGCAAGCGATGGCATCAACTGCGACGCTGAGCGATGACGGGACTCATTACATCCTCGACGGCCGCAAGATCTGGATCTCCAACGCCGGCTACGCCGGACTGTTCACGGTCTTCGCGAAAGTCCCCGTAACCATCGATGGCAAGACCAGGAAACGCGTGACCGCATTCATAGTCGACGCGCACAGCGAAGGGATCACGCTTGGCCTGCCCGAGCAGAAGATGGGAATCAAGGCATCCGATACACGCACCGTAACCTTCGAGAAGGTTCGCGTTCCCGCCGCCAACGTACTCGGCGAAGTCGGCCAGGGATTCAAGATCGCGCTCGAGATTCTGAATTCCGGAAGGCTCGGACTCGCCGCCGGATCATCGCGCGGCGCGCGTCACATCCTGGCTGAAGCAGCGAAGTACGCCAAACAACGTGAGCAGTTCGGCAGCCCGATCGGGTCATTCGAGATGATCCAGCGCAAGTTCGCTCAGGCTGCCGCAGAGATCTACGCCGCCGATTCCGCCGTGATGCTGACGTCGGAGATGATGGATCGGGGACACATCGATTACTCGCTCGAGACCGCTGCGTGCAAGGTATTCGCATCAGAGCTTGCAGTACACGCCACGAGTGAAGCGATGCAGATCGCCGGCGGCATTGGCTACTCGAAGGAGTTTCCGTACGAGCGAGCCATGCGCGACTCGCGCATCAACATGATCTTCGAAGGCACCAACGAAATCCTTCGCGCACTCATCGCGCTGAGCGGACTGCAGCAGCCCGGCGAGAGACTCAAAGCACTCGGATCCGCATTCAAGGACCCGCTGCATTCAATGGGCGAGATCAGCTCGTACATCGCGGGCCGCGCAAAGCGCGCTGTGAAGAAACCCGAATTCACGAAAGTGCATCCAGCGTTATCCAAGGAAGCCGATCGCGTCGCAACACTGATCCACAGCCTCGCGCTCGCCGTCGAGAGCGCAATCATGAAACACGGCAAGAAGATCATGGAGCGTCAGTTCATTCAGGAGCGAATGGCGGACGCCGCGATCGGCATCTACATGAGCACCGCCGTCCTGTCGCGCACCACTTGGGAAATCGAGCGCGCCGGCAGCGTGAATGCCGCGAAAGCAGAGATGGATTGCGCCCAGTTATTCCTTGCCGACCGCTACCGTCAGGTCAAGCGATCGATCCGCCGCATATCGCGCAACCAGGATGACAGAATGAGGGCGGTTGCAGAGCGGGTGCTTGAGACCGGTGAACCCGCGCCGATGGGACCGACGGATCGGGAATAGGGAAGGGTACTCCTCAGAGGGAATCGGTGTCAGGTCTTGCGCCGTGCGCGCACCGGGGAATCGGTGTCAGGTCTTGCGCCGTGCGCGCACGGCGCAAGACCTGACACCGATTCCCCGGTGCGCGCACGGCGCAAGACCT
>DATBNQ010000033.1:0-7421 GCA_036554185.1 Gemmatimonadaceae bacterium
ATTCGCCGCGCGAACCTTGTCAGCAGCACGCTGACGAGCGTCTTCGTTCGCGCGTTGCAGCGAGTCGCTCTGCCGGACGTCGCGCTTGGTCGCCACTCGCAACGCCTTGCGCACGGGCTCACCACAACCATGCGCACAGCCGGCATTCCGTTGGGCCGCCAGCTCTCCCGTCGCGTGCACCGTCCCGAGGTCCTCACCACGATCCGCCTCGACAATTACGGGCGTCCGCGCAGCAGGAGGGACCTCACCCTCCCACCCAAAGAACTCCTTCCGATTACCGCGAAATGCTACTTCAATAAGATGCATATTCGTCAAAGACCTTCACGCATAATCGTCGTCATTCCCGCGAAAAGCGGGAATCCATCTGCAGCCGTGCACTATCGCCACACTAATTCCCAAAGACAACATGGATTCCCGCTTTCGCGGGAATGACGGAGCGCGGGTGCGGATTCCCCCCCTTTCGCGGGACTGACAAAGCCTACTCCGCCCACTGGCCCATCCGCAGATACTTCTGCCGCCGTCTCCTCACCAAACGCTCTGGCCGCAGCTTCCGCAACTCCTCGAGATTCGTATTGAGCACGTCCGCAAGCGCGCGCGCCGTCGCCTCGTGATTTGCGTGTGCACCACCTTCGGGCTCCGGAACGATCTCGTCGACCACTCGCATTTCAAGCAGGTCCGGAGCCGTGATTCGCAACGCGTTCGCAGCGCGATCGCGCATCTCCGGGGATTTGCCATCCTTCCACAGGATCGCTGCGCACCCCTCGACGGTGATCACGGAATACACGGCGTTCTCCATCATCAGCACCCTGTCTGCGACTCCGAGCGCAAGCGCGCCGCCAGATCCGCCTTCGCCGATCACCGTTGCGATGATTGGCACCTGGAGCTGGCTCATCTCCAGCAGATTGCGCGCAATCGCCTCGGATTGACCGCGTTCCTCCGCGCCGAGCCCCGGATACGCTCCAGGAGTATCGATGAAGGTGAGAACGGGAACGTGAAACTTTTCTGCAAGCTTCATCAGTCTGAGAGCCTTTCTGTACCCTTCAGGGTGCGGCATCCCGAAGTTGCGCTTCAGGTTTTCCTTGGTGTCGTGGCCACGTTGATGACCTACGAGCATCACGGTTTCGCCGTCCAGCCTGGCCCATCCTCCCACTATGGCTGCATCATCGCGGAACGCGCGATCGCCATGCAATTCTATGAAATCGGTGAAGATCCGCGACACATAGTCGAGCATGAACGGACGCTTGACGTTGCGAGCGACCTGCACACGCTGAATGGGCGTGAGATTCTTGTACACGTCGCCGCGCAGTTCGCTGAGCTTGCGCTCGAGCGACACTATCTCGTCGTCGACGTTGACGGCGCGGTCGCCCGCGGAATGCTTGAGCTCGTCGATCTTGCGTTCGAGCTCAACGATGGGCTTTTCGAAGTCCATCGTCGTTGCGCCAGTTGCCATCCGGACCTCCTAGGTTCCTAAAACTACTGAAACGCGCTCTTCTCCGAGCAACGAGCGCAGCTCCTTGAGGGCCACCCCGTCGGCCGAGAGCTTGAGCGAGCGCGAGCGCCACCTGGCCGCAGCGCCAAGGCCGTCGCTCCAGCGAATCTCCAGCGGGGCGCTGCCCGGATGCGCATGGACGACCCCTTGAACATCCCGCATCACAGCCGGGTCGAGAGAAGTACCCGGGGTGAGATCGATCGCCACGGCTACCTGCCCATTGGTCCGCTTTTCTGCCAGCTTCGTAACCGACTCCACGATGAAGGTCGGGTTGTCTGCCCCCTCGTCCCGCCGCGAATAGCCGCCCTTGAGGACCACCGGAACGTCCGCCTTCACCTGATCGTTGATCACGCTCCAGGCCTCCGGAAATACAAGCACTTCGCTTGAGCCGGAGAAATCCTCGATCGTGAGTCGGGCAAACTCGGCACCGCTCTTCTTGCTCGTCTGACGCTTGATCGACGTGATCACGCAGCATAGCGATATCGATTCGGCGGTCCACGTTCCAAGGTCGCTTACCAGGTGCGTCGAGAACAGCTCAGCCTCGGTGCGAAACGGCTCCAGCGGATGCCCCGACGTGTAGAATCCGAGTATTGATTTCTCGTTGGCCAGCCGCTCACTCTCCGACCATGGTGCCACGCCTGGCAGCGTCGTCTGATGCGCCGGCTTGGAGGTGGCGCCGAGCAAGTCACCGAAAATGGAGACCTGGCCACTCAGGACGTCGTCCTGCTCGAGCGATGCCTCACGAATCGCAGTGTCGAGTGCAGCCGCGAGCTGCGCGCGATGACCGCCCAGCGAATCGAGGGCGCCCGCATGAATCATTGCCTCCAGCACGCGCTTGTTGCACATGCGAAGATCGACGCGGTTGCACAGATCGAAAAGCGATGAGAACGCGCCCTTGGAGCGCGCGGCGAGTATCGAGTCGATCGCAGTCTTGCCGACATTGCGAATTGCGCCAAGCCCGAACCGCAGTTTCTTATCCGCGATCACAGTAAACTTGTAATTCGACTCGTTGACATCAGGCGGCAACACTTCGAGACCGATCTCACGCGCTTCGTTGATGTACTTTACGACACTGTCCGTATCACCGATCTGCGACGAGAGCAACGCCGCCATGAACTCGGCGGGAAAGTGTGTCTTGAGCCACGCCGTCTGGTACGACAGCATTGAGTACGCAACGCTGTGTGACTTGTTGAATCCATAGCGCCCGAACGTCTCGATCTGCGACGCGATGTCGTTGATGATCTTGCGATCATGTCCGAGCGCGACCGCCTTCTCGACAAACTTGTCGAGCTCCCTTCGTATGAGTGCGGCGTCCTTCTTACCCACCGCCTTGCGCAGAACGTCAGCTTCCGAGAGCGAAATGCCCGCGAGCTTCTGCGCTATGCGCATCACCTGCTCCTGATAGGTGATTACACCGTACGTCTCGTTCAGAAATTCTTCGAGCTCGGGAAGCTGATACGAAATCGGCTCCTCACCCCGCTTGCGCCGGATGTACACCTTGTGCATGCCAGCGTCCAGTGGACCCGGTCGCATCAGTGCATTCGACGCTACCAGATCGTTGAATCGATCACATCGCAACGAGCGAAGCAGATCCGTCGCAAGCGGCGACTCGAACTGGAACACCCCCGCTGTTTTTCCGAGCCGCAGCATGTGATACGTCTCGTCGTCATCGAGCGGAATGTCGTCAAGGTCCGGAATTTCGCGGCCACGCGCACGAACGTTATCCACCGCATCGGTGATGATCGTCAGTGTAGTGAGTCCAAGAAAGTCCATCTTGAGCATGCCGGCCTTCTCGAGGCCGTTCATGTCGTACTGTGTTACGACAACCGCCTCGTCTCCCTGGCTGCCGGCCCCCTTGCCGGATTGCGTGCAGATCGGCACGTAGTCATCGAGTGGTCCTGGCGCGATGACCACACCGGCGGCGTGCACTCCGGCGTGTCGCGATAAACCTTCAAGCGCGATCGCAAAATCGAGCAGCTCGCTGTATCGCGCATCGTCGTGGTAGAGCGCCTTGACTTCCGGAATCTTCTCCACCGCCTCGCCGACAGTGAGCGAATAGTTCGGCAGGTTCGGAATCAGCTTCGCGAGCGCGTCCGTTTCGCCGGGTGTGAAGCCGAGCACGCGGCCGACATCCTTTACCGCTGCACGCGACTTGAGCGTGCCAAACGTGATGATCTGGCCGACGGAATCACGCCCGTATTTCTGCCGTACATAATCGATCACCTCGCCGCGCCGCTCGAAGCAGAAGTCGACGTCGATGTCCGGCATCGACACGCGCTCCGGATTCAGAAAGCGCTCGAACAGCAAGTCGAATTTGAGAGGGCAGACGTTGGTGATCCGGAGCGAGTACGCGACGAGCGAGCCCGCCGCGGATCCGCGGCCCGGGCCCACCGGGATGTTCATGTCGCGCGCGGCTTTGATGAAGTCATAGACGATCAGGAAGTAGCCGGCGTACCCGGTCTTCGTGATGACATCCAGCTCGTAGCGCATGCGCGTCTCGACTTCATCCGGAAGCGGACTGCCGTATCGCTCGCGCGCACCTTCTTCAGTCAATCTTACGAGTAACTCGTTCTCGCTCCCGACACCCTTGGGAAGCGGAAACGAAGGAACGTTGTATTTCTTCTTGAACTCGATGCCCACGTCGTCCGCGATGCGCAGGGTGTTCTCGAGCACGTCGGCACGCTCGGGAAAACGCGCGCGCATCTCATCCGCGGTCTTGAAATACAATCCATCGTCATAGTGCATCCGATTCGAATCGGACACCGTCTTGCCCAGCCCTATGCATAACAGCACATCGTGTGACGCGTGATCGTCCTGCCGCAGAAAGTGCGCATCATTCGTCGCGACGACCGGCAGGCCCAGCTCCTCTGCCAGCTTGAATACCCGCTCGTTGAGCCGGAGCTGGCCCTCGGTGTCGTGCGCCTGCACTTCCAGGTAGTAACGATCCTTGAACAACTCCGCGTACCACGCCGCCGTCTCTCGCGCCGCGTCCCAGTTGTCCGCAAGAAGATGCGTCGCCACCTCACCAGCCATGCACGCTGACGATACGACGATCCCCTCGTTGTACCTCGCCAGAAGCTCCCGGTCCACGCGCGGCTTCGAGTAAAAGCCCTCCGTGTAACCCAGCGACGACAGCTTGACTAGATTCTTGTATCCAATGGCATTCTGGGCCAGCAGCACGAGATGGTAATACGCCCTCGATTTGCCAATCTGTCCGGCCTTTCCGGAGTTTCCGTTTTGCCCCGACTGAAGCGAGCCCTCGAAGCGCTGTCTCGAGCGTCTGTCGCCCGGCGCTATGTACGCTTCCATACCGATGATTGGCTTCAATCCGGCCTTTTTCGCCTTCTCCTGGAATTCCCAGGCGGCGTGCATGTTTCCGTGGTCGGTTATTGCCAGCGCCGGCTGCTCGAATTCCAGCGCACGCGCAATGAGGTCCTCGACGCGGTTTGCGCCGTCGAGCAGGGAGTATTCCGAGTGGCAGTGCAGATGAACGAAGGACACCCAGTAAGGATAGGCGCCGGTCGATGCCGCTGACAGTGGCTCGGCGAACCACTCGCGCACGCCTTCTGAAATGGCTCCTCGCAGCTGTCGTGGTCGTAGTTGGCGGCTTGCTTATCGCGGTCGGCCCGACCGCGTGCTACGTCAGCCGCGGCGCCTGGGAGGAGGCTCGAATCCTGAGCCGGCGAAAGCCGATCTCCGCGATGCTGAATGACCCGACTACCGCCCCGGCGCTCCGAGCCAAGCTGACCGTCGTCGAGGCCGCCAGGCGATTCGCGCACGACTCCCTGGGTCTGAAGACAGGCGAGAGCTTCACAACCTATTCCCACGTCGACCACGATACCCTGGTGCTCGTCCTTTCGGCTGCGTACCGCGACAGGCTGGTCCCCTACACCTGGTGGTTTCCAATAGTGGGCCGAGTCCCGTACAAGGGATATTTCGATTTCAAGGCCGGCCGTCAGGCCGCCGCCGATCTGAAATCCCGGGGATTCGACGTGTATATCCGGCCATCCGCCGCATTCAGCACGCTCGGCTTCTTCAACGACCCGCTTCTGAACACCACTCTGAGCGCCGACTCCCTGGACCTCGCCAACACCGTCATCCACGAAGTCACACACAATACCTATTACGCGCCCGGCTCGGTTCCATTCAACGAGTCGTTCGCGAGCTTCGTCGGCGCGCGCGGCGCCGCGGCGCTTTTCAGGTCGAGAGGTGACTCCGCCGCCGCAGCGCGGGTCGATGCCAGATGGCAGGACGACAAACTGCTTGGCGCATTCTGGGCGAATCTGAGCCATACGCTGGACTCGGCGTTCAAGGCGCATCCAGCCGACAGCCTTGCGAGGATGACCGCCAGGACTGCAATCTACGCGCACGCTCGCGTCACGCTCGTAGACAGCATTGCACCGCGGCTCGTTACCATCTCGCCGTTGTATGCGAAGCGCGTGCAGCTCGACAACGCCGCCTTGCTTGCGCGTCGCGTATATGGAAGTGGCCTGGACGTCTTCGATGAGCTTTGGGCACGCAACGGCAATGATCTGCGGATCACGATCCGGCAGGTCATAACACAGGCGAAACGGCACCCCAAGGCTCCCTTCGAAGCCATACGAGCTGCCGCGAACGGCCAGGAGTTACATTAGTGTGCCACCGTCGTTAACCGAGAGGATGAACCGCGTGCATTACTTCCAGAGTTCCGTGACGGGCCGGCGCAGCGCGCTCGGCATTGCATCCCGCTCTCTCTCGATGGCGACCATGTCGCTCGGTGTTGCGGCGTTGATGTTCAACAGTGCGTGCTATGCATACAGCGCGAAGCCGCCGGCGGAATTGTCTCCGGGGGAGAATGTCGTTGTTGCTTTGAACAATACCGGGCGCGACGCGATCGTGTCTACTCTCGGCGACAGTATCGAAAGCGCAGAAGGCAAGTTCATTTCGAACGATGTCGCGGGGATTCATGTGAACGTGACCGACGTTCATTTTCTTTCCGGAATTTCCTCGCCGCGCTCTGATGTGCCAATCACCATGCCACGCATTGCATTCGACTCGGTGACGACGAAGAAGCTTTCGATCCCGATGACTACGCTGTTGGTCGCAGGCATTGCGGCTGGCCTGGTCGCGCTGATCGCGGGCGTGAATGTCAACCCGTCCGGTTCGCCGGACTCGGGCGGCAAGAAACCGCCACCGTCCGGCTCGAATTAAGCTCTTCGCTGGTCCAGATTTCCACCGAGGCAGCTTTTTGGCGGATGTCACGGTGCAGGGCGGGGCGGGGCTGAATCGGTCCACCTGAGCCTTGCATTCACGGGCTACAGGGCACGAACCAGTGATTGGACCCAATTGCGGTTGATCCAGTCGATTTGCAATATCGGACAGAAAGTCCCAATAAAGCGATCCACCGTCCCGTCAGCGTCAACATTCGTTTCTTGACACTGTCCGCAGATGTCGTAACGTATCGGCTACATAAAATCTGTATGAAGATGCAGAACAACGGGTACAACCAGCCGCGACACGTCGCCTATACGGGCGATGTGCCAAACGAAACCCTCATATCAAAACGGAGGTGCGTGAAAAAAGTTTGTCCTTAGACCGTCTTTGCCGGATTGGTTGCGCTTACGAGATGTTAGACGCTCGATCCCGGCAAAACGTTTACTCCGCCGTCCGAAATCTGGACGGGCAACGATTCACAGCCTTCGTTTCATAGGGGTCGATCATGAGAACACCATTAGCCCACCGGCTAATCGCTCTGACCGCATCACTCCTCGCGCTGGCAGCCACCGCACCGGTGGCGCAGGCTCAGCAGGGAGCGGTAGTAACAGGCAAGGTCACCAATCCGCAGGGACAGCCAGTCGAAGGTGCCAGCGTACTCATCTCCTCACTCAACGCCGGCACTGCGACGACAACTGCAGGGACTTATACCTTTCGTGTCGGTAACAGGAACATCACG
>DATBNQ010000075.1:0-20351 GCA_036554185.1 Gemmatimonadaceae bacterium
CTCTTCCACCACTGCAACAGCCGATCTCGATGCAACCGGAACGGCGACTATCAAGTTCGCAGGTGAGTGTTGCCGGATCGCCCTGAGCGCCGCGAGCATCGACGCGCCGGTCGCGAGGCCGTCATCCACGACAATCACGACGCGCCCCGCCAATTCAGGAAAGCGACGATGTCCCCTGTACAGAGCATCGCGGCGCTCGAGCTCACGCATTTCCGCGGCTATGATCCTGTCGAGCTCGGCCTTGCCGATCCGGAGTTCGGAGATCAGGGTATTATCGAGCATCAGAGTACCGCCGCTGGCCACGGCTCCAATAGCTAGCTCCTCGTTCCACGGCGTGCCAATCTTGCGCACGACGAGAACATCGAGCGGTGCGCCAAGTCGAGTTGCGATTTCATACCCGACAGGCACCCCGCCCCGCGGGAGCGCAATGATCAATACGTCGGAACGATCGGCGTAGTCCAACAATTCCTGCGCCAGCAGCCTCCCCGCGGCGCGACGGTCCGTGAATCGATTCATCTTCCGCCCCGAATTCACTGGGAATCCTCTACATACTAAGCATATTTGCGCTCACGTACGCCGTCTGTCAGGCGACGGCCGCCAGTTCTTCAGCATTTCCCCTACACGCCGTCGGTACGTGCGGAACTGACTGACATGATCTGAATGCCTCGAATGAACCGCGGAAATGACTGCCCAACGACCCGGTCTTTTCGATTGAGTTTGGCGGTATCGAAGTTGCCGACTTCGCCGAACAGCGCGATCTTGGAGTGACGCTCGAAGCACCGGTCGCCAGGCAGCGTCACCGGCGTTTTCCGGAGATCGAGTCGATCCCATTGCAACCTGCCGATGAAATCAAGGAGTCATCGTGTGCGGTAGAACATCGCTCGCCAACGTCCCCGAGCATCTTCGAATATTTCTTGCGGGCTACGGGATACCTGACGTACCCCCGTGGTATTCGCCACGCTACAACATCGCACCGTCACAGGATCAGATGTTGATCGTCGAGCGCGACGGCAGGAGACAGGTCCGCGCAATGCGCTGGGGATTGGTCCCTTTCTGGGCGAAGGATCCGAGCATCGGGAACAAGCTGATCAACGCGCGCTGCGAAACGGCAGCGACAAAGCCGTCCTACAGAGAAGCATTCGCCAAGCGTCGCGGGCTCATGGTTGTCGATGGCTACTACGAGTGGCGGAAGAACCAGACAGGTCCCAAAACCCCGTTCAGGATCCATCGTGGCGACGAACTGCCGTTCACAATTGCCGCGCTCTGGGAACGGTGGGGCTCGGCCGGCGATGAGTTGGAAAGCTGCGTGGTGCTCACTACTGCGGCGAATGAAGCGATGCGACTGATCCACGATCGGATGCCGGTGATCGTCGGGAAGGATGCGGCTGACGCATGGTTGAACCGTGAGACACCTGCGACCGTGATACAGGAGATCATGACGAACGATATCAGCGATTTGACGGCATATCCGGTCTCGCATTATGTGAATTCACCGGCGAACGACGACGACAGATGCTGGCTTCCATCCGGGACTTGACACCACAACCTGGAATCGAGCATCGCGTCTGCGATGCGCATGCCGTGGTCACCTAAAGGAGCAAGACATGGACGAGTCCGAGTCAGTCATAGCGCATTACGGCGCCAGTTCAGCGAAGGCACGCGTAACAGATTCCCTGCGCCAGGCCGGTTTCGGGGATGGCCCGCTGAGTTGGGAGGATCTCATCCCGCTCGATCAATTCCACGTTCGCGGTTTTGCTGCAACGCGCGATCTTGCCTCGGCGCTCCACCTCACACCCGACGCAACGGTACTCGACATCGGCTGCGGGCCGGGTGGTGCGAGCCGATTCCTCGCTGCCACATACGGAGTGCACGTAACCGCGATCGATCTAAGTCCGTCGTTCATCGAGATCGCAGCAATGCTTACCGAACGCGCCGGGCTCAGCAGCAAGATTGCGTATCGCGTCGCAGACGCCCTCGATCTTCCGTTTGAAGATTCCGCATTCGATTACGCGTGGACGCAGCACGTCGCGATGAACATCCGCGACAGGCCGCGGCTGTACGGCGAGATCCACCGCGTGCTCAAGCCGGGTGGGTCGCTCGCCATCTACGATATCGTCCTGGGCAACGGTGGACCTCTCATCTATCCCGTTCCATGGGCGCGAGATCCGACGATCAGCTTCCTGCTCACTTCCGACGCTATGCGCGAGGTTCTCGTCGCGAGCGGCTTTGACGTGGTGTCGTGGATCGATACCACGGATACAGCGGCTGCATGGTTCGCGAAGCAACAGTCGACGCATGGTGACAAGCCAGCACTATCCTCCATTGCGCTCGATCCGCGAATGCAGGCGGACTTTGCCGTGATGGTCGGAAACCTGCGACGCAATCTGACAGAAGGGAGGATACGGCTGGTCCAGACGGTCCTCCGGCGCGCATGACGCCTGCGGTCACATCCTTACGCACACGCGTCGAGAGTCGGTACGCCATACCGGGCAAGGTCGCGATCGGCTGTCACAAGTGTGCACTCCTCCACGAGCGCTTGCGCGACCAGCATCCGGTCGAATGGATCTCGGTGAAATCGCCCGAGAGATCTCAGCGCAGCAGCGTGCCGCACACTCACGGGAAGCTCGATGAACCCGTTGGCGCTGATCATCTCCTGCACGTCATCGACAAACACGAGCTTTCCAAGCGCCTGTTTGATTTCAGCCTCCCACGCAGAGGCTGCGCTAACGAAAACGAATTCGCTCGCCCCGATAGCGGCCCGGGCAACGGCACCGAGCCGTTCCGAATCCTCTTCCCACCAGAGCAGTGCATTCGTGTCGAGCAATAGCCGCACTATTTCTTTTCCCGGGTTGGGAGCGGCCGGTGAAACCGATCGTCAGGATTGTCGCCTTCCCCATGGAAGGCCGCCAGAATATCCGGTGGAAGCGGATCGTCGAAGTCGTCCGACATCCAGATCTGTCCCTTGAGCCTGCCCGGCTTCCGCTGGGCCGGCGTCTCCTTGGCCAGCGGCACCAGGCGCGCCATGGGCTGGCCAGCCTTGGCGATTATTATCTCAGCCCCGCCTGCGGCTTCCTTCACGAGTTGGGATAGCTGGGTCTTGGCGTCATACAGGTTGACCTGTTTCGGCTTTGCTGGGCGCATGTCTCGCCTCCTCACCGGAATCTTACCGGGAATCAGCCACCTGGTCAATATGATCAGACCAGATTGGTCAACCAGCTGATCGGCTGACTCCAACTGGCAGGCGTCAGTTCCTGGCCTTCCCGCCAGACATCAGATATTCACCAAACTCGTCCGGCAGCTCACTCGCGCGAATCGCGCGCACAGTCTTCTCGACGTCATACTCCACGCGGACGAACTCCGGTGTGATGATCGTCGTTCCGTCCCGCGTATTCACGTCGAGCAGCACGTATCCCGCGCGCCAATCGCCGTCCTTGGGGCGACCGACCGATCCTGTGTTGATGAACTGCACGTCATTCACGATGCGGTGCCACGGCTTGTGCGTGTGCCCGAAGCAGATCACATCGCCCGCGCGAGCACCTGCGGTCTGCGCCATCCTTTCAAGAAACGTGTCCGGACGGTCTTCGGTAACGTAGACCGTATTGAGCGTAGCGTTGCCGTGAACGAGAGTTATCGTCGGTCCGCTCACGTGTCCGCCCAGCGGCTTCAGGTCGATGCGAAACGGAAGCGAAAGCAGAAACTGTTTCGTATCCTGCGACACGTGCTTCCGCGTCCATTCGTATGATATGTGCGACAGTGCTTCCTGCTCGGGATCTTCGTACTTGCAGCCGCAGTGCTTGTAGTCCGTTGCGGTAGTCGAATCGTAGTTGCCGGCGACACCTGCAATTCCCGCTTCCCGGATGAGTTGCACAGTTTCGTTCGGCCACGGCGCATACCCGACCAGATCGCCGAGATGAAGCACGGCGTCCACAGACGCCTGATTCGCAATATCGGCCAGCACTGCCTCGAGAGCGGGGCGATTGGCGTGGATGTCGGAGATGAGTGCGTAGCGCATGCTCAGCCCGTCGCCACAGGTGTCTGGAAATACCGCTTGCCAGCCCAGAGCGATACGTATACAAGACCGATCAGTGCGGGGACTTCAATCAGGGGACCGACGACCGCGGCGAGCGCTTCGCCGGATGCGATACCGAATGTCGCAATCGCGACTGCGATTGCCAGCTCGAAGTTGTTGCCTGCGGCTGTGAACGACAACGACGCAGTCTCTGCGTAGCTGAAGCCAAGCTTCTTCGATAGCGTGAACGCGAGCCCGAACATGATGAAGAAGTAGATGACGAGCGGGATCGCAATTCGTAGAACGTCCATCGGAAGCTGCAGTATGCGGGTACCCTGCATCGCGAACATCAGCACGATGGTATAGAGCAGCCCGACGAGCGCCATTGGTCCAACGCGTGGTATGAAGCTGTCGTTGTACCAGCCCTCGCCCCTGCTCGCGACCAGTGTCCTCCGCGTGAGATATCCCGCGACAAGAGGAATGCCCAGAAAGATCAGGACACTCTTCGCTATCTGCCACATCGACACGTGAAGCGCCGTGGTGTCGGCACCAAGCCAGTGTGGCACGACAGTAAGAAAGAGCCAACCCAATACCGAATACGTGAGGATCTGGAACACGGAGTTGAGTGCTACCAGTACGGCGGCGAGCTCCGCCGATCCGCACGCCAGCGAGTTCCAGATCAGGACCATCGCGATACATCGGGCCAGACCGATCAGCACGAGTCCGTCACGGTAGTGCGGCAGATCCGGAAGCAGGAGCCACGCGAGCACAAACATCACGATCGGACCGATGATCCAGTTGAGCACGAGAGATGTGCCGAGGAGTTTTCGGTCGGCGATGTGAGCCCCAATGCTTTCGTAGCGAACCTTGGCCAGGACCGGGTACATCATCCACAGCAGGCCGATGCCGATCGGTACGGAGACACCCGCCACCTGGAAGCGGTCGAGCGCGCTTCCAAGTCCTGGAAACGCTCGGCCCAGCACGATGCCGATGGCCATCGCGGCAAAGATCCACAGCGGCAGAAACCGGTCGAGCCTCGATAAACGTTGGACAACCGAGCTGGTATCGATCGGAGGCGCGGTGTACGCGATCCTGGCTGCGGATGCACCTTCGCCCGCTCTCGCTTCTTCTCCCTGCGTCACGATCTCGACCCCTGGATTGAACCGGATATGCTATTGGCCTGGGGGAAATATATATCAAAGTTTCTTGATGTGTTATACCAGGCCCCCGGGGGCTGCGATACTGGCTCAGTCACGGGTCAGGGCACGGAATTCGCCTTTCGTCGCTGCGAGTCGCCGGGTTGGCAACTGTCCGCAACGGCGTGTGCGGCGGGACTCACGCCAGACAGCCATTCACCCCCGAATATGAGGCCCGTCCGTATGACAAAACTCCACATTCTCTGCTCCGCAGCTCTTTCAATTGCAGCGTTCTCCCTCCCGGCGATGGGTCAGGGCCAGGGGCAGAGTCACCGCAAGCAACACGTCGGAGTCGTCTGCAACGACGGCACGGTGATCAAGAACAATCATCCGAATGCTTGCAAGAAGCATTCTGGCGTGCGCGCCGTCAGCGACGACAACCATCCCGTGATGAATCATCCCATGCATCACACGGTGGGTCACAGTGTGACCGGCAAGACGCTTCCAACGGGAAACAATACGATGCAGACACATCAGGGCGGGCTGACAACGGCGCAGATGATGGCCGAGCTGCATATTGACCACACACGGAATAACGCGACCGCCCGGTGCCAGGACGGGTTTTACTATCACGGCCAGCACGTCGGCAGCGCCTGCAGCCACGACGGTGGTGTCTCCGCCTGGTACAAGTAGCGCAGAGACGCATCGAACGTCGAACGTAGCCGTGCGGCTACAGATCCCTCGCGTCAAAATGGTATATCGCAATACCAACTACAACGCACAGGTACGCGCCAGCATAGATGACAGCCGTACTGCTTGGGATCGACACGTTGGCGAAGGGCGAAAACGAGAGCGACCCTGCCAGTGGGGTCTGCATCTCGTAAGCCGCTCGTCGCCAGAGCGACTCACCCGGCATGATCAGACTGGAGACGATGCCAAGCGTTACGATGTGGCCGCTCTGCGAAAAGCCACTGACCTGCTCCAGCCAGCCGCCCATGAACGCGACAGCCTGAAGGCCAAGCACAATCACGCCATTGGTGAGCGTGGAAAACCACGTTCCGAACATGAACGTGAGACTCAATGCAATGACGCATTCGAAGATGATCAGCAGCAATCCATGCACAGGATGCTCAGGGAGCACGCCGGTCACTGAATACGCCACTGCGATCGTCGCGTTGAACGTGATGGCGACGTAAACGACGATCATCCCGACGAAGCCAATGAATTTTCCGGTCAATAATTGCGACCGGGAAATCGGTTTCGTCGCTATTGCCTGAATTGTCCCCGAGCTTATCTCACCAGCAATCGTATCGATCGAGGTAAGTATCGTAAGAACGACCGCAAGCAGATCGCACGTATACAGGCCGATCATGAGCATTCCCGCTTCGACCTGATAACGTACGAACGGCGACATGGCACGTGACTGGAACTCCACGACCTGCAGACGAAGCGCTATCGCGAAGATTCCAAGAAGCAGTGCTCCAGCGAACAGCGCGGTCCAGAGAATCTTCCGTCGAGCTGCCTCGCGCAGGGTGACCAGCGCAATGATCGCGATGTTCTTCATAAGCTCGTGTCCTCACCCATGATCGTGACGAAGGTCTGCTCGAGTGACACTCGCTCCTGCACCACACCGAAGATATCTGCTCCGGATGCCACCAGGTGCCGCATGATGTCGGGAAGCACGTCCTTTGAGCCAACGCTGAAGCGCAGATGCTCTCGGTCGGCGTCGATGTTCTCCGCCCATCGCACCAGGCCCGCGACGGCCTGCTGCGACACGTTTTGAGCATCCACCACCACGCGCACTTCGTCCGCGATGGCCGTGTTCAGATCGCGACTTTCCACCACTTCACCATTCTTGATGAAAGCGACACGATCGCATGTGACCTCGATTTCGCTCAACAGATGCGAGTTGAGGAATACGGTCGCACCACGATCCCGCTCGGCGCGCAGAATGTCCCGCACCATGAGTCTGCCCATTGGATCGAGCCCTGAGGTAGGCTCGTCCAGAAAGACTATGTCGGGTTCGTGGACGATAGCCTGCGCAAGACCGATGCGCTGCAACATGCCCTTGGAGAAACCCTTTACTCTTCGATCTTCATGCTGCGAAAGTCCAACGAGATCGATCACCTCCGGCACCCGTCTGTGCAGCTTTTCATCAGTCATTCCACTCAAGCGTCCGTGAAGCTGGACCAGCTCGGTTGCTGTAAGCCAGTCATAGAATCGGAAGTCCTCCGGCAGGAAGCCGATCCGCCGGCGGATTGCGACATCTCCCGATGCCGCGCCGAGGACGAATGAGTCGCCGCTGGTCGGATGCACGAGGCCGAGCAGCATCTTGATGGATGTGCTCTTTCCTGCGCCATTCGGTCCAAGGAATCCGAAGATCTCTCCGCGAGGCACGGAAAGGGAGAGATTTCGCACCGCGACATGAGATCCAAAGACCTTTCGCAGGTTGTGCGTTTCGATTGCGTACTCGCTGGACGGGCTCACGGCTGCTTCCTCGTCTCGATCAATGAACTGGCCAGAGGAACGGCGTCGGCGGCGCTACCGTATCCGACGAGGGAATACACAATTGCGTTGCGTGTCCAGAGCAACTCGTAAGTTGGACCGCGGCGACCGGCAGTATTGAGGAGCATTCCGGGAGCGCCGTTGACAGTCACCGAGTCGTACGATCGCATGAAGCGCGGCAACGGCATGCTGAGCGCTGATTGCCAGCTGAACATCTTCTGGAAGGCCTGTCGCTGATTAGGGCTCATCCCGGCGAGTTCCAGTCCAATCGCGACGAGTTGCTGCATGTCGAGACCGGGAGGCATATCGGCTGTAACTGGCGGACTCTCGGTGAGGACCACGCAATCGCTGTTGTCGGTGGAGGGCGGGGGCGGTCCCTGAATCTGACCCTGCAGGGTATTGGCGGCGGGCACCGGACAGTGACCATACTGGGCTTGAACGGCTCTGGCTGTTCTGATCGCGACTCTGGCACCGTTCAGCGAGGTCGGCAGAGACTGAGCAGCGTTGCCCGCTTCGCGATAGATAGTCTGCAACTGCGCGAGGTTCACGGTCATGCCAATCGAGCGAGCGCCCGTGACGATCAGTGTCACCGGATCGGTGCGTTTGCTCGGAAGCTGGACAGTGAATCCAGCAATCTGACTCGCCGCATCCGGAGTTGCTGCGGGCTGATCCTTTTCATCAAGCGTGACATTCGTTGTGTCGGCGACCATACCGCCGATTGCATCCTGGAGTCGCCGCGTTGAGGCAGAGCCTGAAAAACCGGGTATCGTGACGCTTACCGGCTTCGGTTTCTCGATACGGAGCGATGCGAAGAATCGTTGCCACAGGCCTCGCCCTGGCGCCGTCAGCGCAATCACCAACACAATCACCGCTACCACGATGGCTACGGGCTGCCATCTCTTTGGTCTCGTTCCGATCGCCATCGCAACCCCAGATTCCGGAGCAATACGTGCCGCATCACGCCAACCGGATCAGCAGACGCTGCGCGCGGGCGGCATGATCGCAGAACATACCGGGCCCACCTTACACGGGGATTACAATTGGGGCGGGCGCTTGAGGTCGAGGATGTATTGATTGCTCGAGCCGGCGTTCACCCGAGGCGTTGACGTGTTGTCGGTATTCGAGTACACGAGGCTGCCGGCGATGCGGATGTTCATCGCGCCAGCGCTGCCGGTCAGTGGCAGTCGGACAGTGTAGCTTATCGAATCCGACGGACGATTGTTGACGACTATCGTGTTTTCGCCAACGGTGTAAGTCGCCCCGTCACCATCGCCTTCCACGCTGAGCTGTGGTGACGTTGACGGAACCACGTGCACCGTGCCAGCTGCCTGCGTCGACCGGAACAGCACATCGACCCGTCCATGCGGAATGAGGAGTGCAAAGCCCGTAACGCGCAGTCCGGCGTTGCGACCGGAGCACTGGTGGATCGACGCGAGTTCGTCGCGCGCGGCGCCATCGCGGCGGTTGGAGCGCTCCTCGTGAGCGCATGTGGCGGTGCGAGCGGCGCGACTGGTCCGGGCAATGGCGGAGGAGGGGGAGGCGGTGGTGGCTCGCTCACTATTACAGTGTCGAAATTCCCCGCGCTCGCTGCAGTCGGCGGAATCGCGCGAGTAGACTCGGGAGGTGGCACGCCGGTGGCGGCGGTGAGAACCGGTGCGACGACGTTCTCCGCCTTCTCACTGATCTGCCCGCATTTTGGCTGCACTGTCGGAATCGCGTCCGGAAGCTTCGCATGTCCATGCCATGGTGCACGGTTCGCGGCCAGCGGCAACTGGATAGGCGGCCAGCCCACTGGCAACCTCACCGCGCTCACGGCAACGTACGATTCGACAACCGACATCCTGACAATTACAGGCTAGACAACACAGCGACACCGGCTATCCGACAGTCGCCCGACGAATCTCCTAGAACATCACGCCGACGGTGATCGGCATGAACGCCATGCTCCCGTTTGCCTGGTTCACTCGGTTGTATCGTGCCTCCACGAAAGCACTGAACAGCACGAGTGGGAGCTTGACGCCAGCGCCGATGTTGAATCCAAATTCCGTTTTGGAGCTGCTTCCGCCACCGCCCGTGGTTGGTGAGAGTCTCACATTGTAGTCGCCCACGCCGCCGATGAGATATGGCTCAAGGATCGGTGCCGGCAGGTGCAGCGGAAAAACAACGTTCGCGGTGATTCCGAGCACACGCGCGTCAGCGTTGTAGCCGTTACTGCCTGGGCCGGCCTGCGGGAACGACACGTTCTTGGTCCCGAATCCGTTATACGCTATGTCGCCGCGCAGACCAAACGGTATGACCGGAAGCCCGATAGCGAGTGAGCCAGTAACGTTGTATCCGGTATTGACACCGGAGAATCCACCGCTGGCGCCATTCGAGAGATCCCCCATCGGAATGGAAACGCCACCCGAGATTCCGAGCGAGATCGGCTTGACTACCGAGGTCGCTCCCTGACCGAATGCAAGAGATGCGCTGAACGTGATCCCCGCAGCAATGATTGTTCCTGTCACAAGCCTGGCGGCACCGAACATCCGCTCTCTCCTGGTCAAAAGTAGGTAACGCACCGTACGCACTGTGGACCCCGCACATTCCGTGCGAGTCACAGCAGCATGGGCCGCGTACCGCGCCACGACATGGTTCAGGCCGACGCCTCCGGTGCCGTAGCAGTCAGAGCCCGCGCGCGCGTAACGATCGCGACAATACTCAGCACCACAACATTCACACCGAGCGCGACGAAGCCGACGTTAAGGTCCTTCACCACCTGCGGTGCAGCCGGAAGTAGCGTCGCGACGGACGCACTGGTCACTGTGAGGAACACGACTGTCAATTCTCCAGCCACGATTCCCGCGATCACACTCGCCGCGCTCACACGCGGATTCGCGCCGAGGCAGAGCAGCAAGGCTGGAAAGAGCTGCGTCACGAGACTGTAACCCATCAACAGCAACACGACCAGCGTGTCACCGCCACGCAGTGTAAGCAACACCGCAGCAAGCGCCAGTACCGGCACCATCGATCGAGCCACCAGCGACACTGTGCGATCAGACGCAGTCGGTGTGATCACGCGAAATACGTTCTGAGCGAGTATCGTTCCCGCGGTTACAAGGATCATCGACCCGGGAACGAGCGCCGTGAGAATTCCTGCCGCTCCAATCACGCCCAGAGTCCACGACCCGAAGCTGCGCTCGACAATACGCAGCAGCGACAGATCCACGTCGGCGCCCTTGAGACCGGGGACGACGAGCGTCGCAGTGAACCCTGCGAAGAACACGAATAGGATCACGAGTTGATACAGCGGTAACATCACGGCGTTCTTGCGAAAGACGTTTTCATTTCGCGCGGTGTAAGCCCCAGCGAAGAACTGCGGCCACATGTAAAATCCTGTCGCCGTAAGTAATACTGTCGAGATGAACCAGGCCGGACTCATCCCGGACGATGGAAGCGTGAGCATACCGGGCCTCGCGAGCTCTATCGCTTCGAACATCGCACGGTAGCCGCCGTAATAGTGCAACGGCAGATACACTCCGATGCCGATCGCCACTACGAGAATCATCAGATCCTTCAACGCGGATGTCCATGCAGACCCGCGGACGCCGGAGACTACCACGTATCCAACGAGCGCGGCGCTTCCGGTCCAGATCGCAACCTGCTGACTCACGATTCCGCCCGACGCCTCTGAAACGATGATCCCGAGTCCCTTGAGCTGCAATATGAGATACGGCACCAGCGCCGCGACGCTTACTACAGCGACGACAACACCAAGCGCTCGGCTATCGTACTTCACCGCGAAGAAATCCGCTTGCGACACGAGCTTCTTTGCCTGCGCGTATCGCCAGATGATCGGAAGCAGGAAATAAGAAACGCTGTACGCTATTGCGCCGTAGCAGAGGATGTAAAGTGCAGGCGCGCCCTTGCCATAAGCCCAGCCGCTGCCGCCGAGAAATGTGAAGGTGGTATAGATCTCTCCGGCCATGAGCAGGAACACGAATACGGAGCCGAACCCGCGGCCGCCAACACTCCATTGCTCCAGACTCATCACGTGGCCGCGACGCGCCATCAACCCGAGCGCTATCGCAACCACGAACACTCCGATGATGATCCCGAGTGCCGGAGTCACGGTCGTTTGGCGCGATCGACCGGAGTCGTCAACGCGGCGTCAGCGTCGCGCGTGCTGTCGAGCCTGTAGATCAGGGCCATGATAATCGACGTCGCAATTACCCATCCCACGATCCACGCCAGCAGAAACGGGAGTCCGGCGACGTACGGTCGGACTCGGTTGGCAAACGGCAACCCGCCAAGCATGCCCAGTGTCGGCAGCGCCGCAAGCCAACGGTAGCGCCTCATCCCCTGCCAGCCCCGAGAAAGTCCAGCGCCGCTGCAACGAAGATGCGCGTGCCGTAATCGAGCGCTCGCTCGTCGACGTCGAATCGCTCGTGATGGTGCGGCTGAACTATGCCGCGCTCCTCGCAACGCGCGCCAATGAAGAAGAAAGCACCCGGCGCGCGCTGCTGGTAGGCCGAAAAATCTTCGCCTACCATTGCCGGAATTGCCTCGGTAAGCACGCCATCACCAAGTGCGTTCACGACCGCGCGCCGAAGCAGATCGCTGGCGCCTTCGTCATTGACCACCGGGCGATATCCACGCTGGTATTCAAAAGTATAGCTCGCCCCGTGCGCCGATGTCACACCCGCAACGATGCGCTCGATCAACTTCGGCATTTCGGTGCGCAATGTCTCGTCAAAGGTGCGCGCCGTACCTTCAAGTTCCACTTCGCTCGGAATCACGTTGTGCGTCGTCCCGCCGGCTATGCGCGTGATCGAGACGACGGACGGCTGGAGTGGATCGACGTTTCGCGCGACTATGTGTTGCAGGTTGGTGATGACCTGCGCCGCTACCGCTATCGGGTCGACCGTTTGCTGCGGCAGCGCCGCGTGCCCGCCGCTACCCGTAATTGTGATGCGAATGATATCCGGCGCCGCCATCAGCGAGCCGGATTTGACGCCCACCTTCCCGACCGCGAGCGGACTCCACAGATGCGCACCAATAACCATCGTCACGCCATCCATGACACCGGCTTTCACCAGCTCCTCGGCGCCACCCGGAGCCAGCTCTTCCGCGTGCTGGAAGATGAATCGCACCTCGCCATGCAGCGCATGGCGCTCACCTACCAGCACCTTGACGGCGCCAAGCAGCATGGCGGTGTGACCATCGTGGCCGCAGGCGTGCATCGTGCCCGGATTCCTGGAGACGAACGCGTGCGTGTTGCGCTCCTCTATCGGGAGGGCGTCAATGTCCGCGCGAATCGCGAGCACGGGACCCGGCACCGCGCCGACCAGTCGCGCAAGGACACTGGTCGGCGTCGGACGCGTTATCTCCAGACCACCGAATCCAGCCAGGGTATCCGCCACGAACTGGGACGTGCGCTCCTCGTGAAACGACCGCTCCGGATACTGATGCAGATGGCGTCGCCATCCTATGACATCGTCGCGGACCGATTCCACGGTTGCGCCCGGTGAGGCTGAAATCGACACGAAGAACTCCTGCAGGGGTCGCTGGATGTTAAGCGGCCGGCCGCACGTTGGATAGAGGCGGCATGAGTCGTACCGCTACTCGCGTGCCTTTTTTGCGTACCTTTGCAGAGCCAACGGCAACGCAATTGCGACAATCAATGCGCACCACCCAACCGATGTCATGATCGCGTGCGTCAGCGGCCACGGCGCGTTCGATGGTGTAGCCGTAGGATTGCCGAACAGCTCTCGCACGGCGCCGGAAAGCGCACTGATCGGATTCCACGCCGCAATCGTGCGCAACACGCCAGAGTAGCCCGTGATCGGCACGAACGTGGTCGCGAGAAAGGTCAGCGGAAAGATGACTATGAAGACAACGCCCTGCGCCGCGTCCGGGGACCGCACCATCAGTCCGAGATACGTGCCGACCCAGAGCATCGCAAAAGCGAAGAACAGAAGTAGAGCGTAACCGCCGATCGCCTCCAGCGGCGACGAGTGAATCCGCCACCCTACCAGAAGCCCCGCCATGCTCAGCACGAGGATCGCCAGCGACATCGAAAGCAGCTCGGCGATGAGGTTTCCCAGAAGATACGCCGAGCGTGCCATCGGAAGTGATCGAAAACGATCTATCACGCCTTCGCCCAGATCCGTCGCAACTGATGTCGCCGGTCCCATTATGCCGAATCCGAGTGACTGAACTATCACACCCGCGATGAGATACTCGCGATAGTTGCTGCCAGGTACGGCGATCACTCCTCCAAACACGTACGCGAACAGAACTACGAACATCACCGGCTGAATGGTCACGTCGAGCAACTTCTCGGGAATCTGACGCACGTGCGCAAGATTCCGGCGCGTCATCGTCAGCGTGTCCTGGATCAGGTGATTCATGCTCCCGGATCCGCGGCGGGCGGAGCGCCTGTAAGTGTGAGAAATACGTCGTCCAGTGTCGGCTCGCGACGATGCACATCGACCGCATCGATACCGGCCCCATCGAGTGCTCGCACTATCTCGATCAATCGCACGTCTCCACGCAACGGTGCGGAGAGCTGCACGGCTTCGGTATCGATGGCAGCGGCGCCGTCGGTATATGGCAGCGTCGCCGATTCTGCACGAACCAGATCGGCGGCATCAGCGAGCGTGATGACGATACGCGCGCCTCCAATGAGCGCCTTGAGCTCGGCCGGCGTCCCGTGAGCGGTCACGCGCCCGCGATCGAGCAGCACGATATCATCTGCCACGAGATCGGCTTCTTCCAGATATTGAGTCGTGAGTACCAACGTGGCGCCATCAGCGACGAGCTCCCGCAGCAGTGTCCACAGATCGTTGCGACTCTGCGGGTCGAGTCCGGTTGTCGGCTCGTCGAGAAACAGCACGGGTGGCGACGCCATGATGCTCGCCGCCAGATCGAGACGACGCCGCATTCCGCCGGAGAAGGTCTTGACGAGCCGGTCGGCCGCGTCGGCGATGCCAAGCCGTTCCAGCAATTCGCTCGCGCGTGCTTTTGCGACTGCACGCGGCATGTGGTACAGCCGCGCGATCATTTCCAGGTTTGCACGCGCTGTTAGCAGCCCATCGACCGTCGCCTGCTGCGCGGTGAGTCCAATGTTCTCCCGGACACGCGCAGCCTCACTGACAACATCGAAGCCGGCGACCGATGCACGCCCGGTGGTCGGGATCGTGAGCGTCGTGAGGATCCGGAGCGTCGTTGTCTTCCCAGCGCCATTGTGGCCAAGCAGGCCGAGTACGGACCCGCGCGGTACGTTCAGATCAACGTCGCGCAGAGCCCAGAGTTCGCCGTAGCGCTTCCCGAGCCCTTCCGCGACGACGCTACCAGCGACGTTCGGCACGTATCCCATCGTCAGATCGCAATATCGGCCCGGTTGGAGATTGCGCCGCGGCGGTATTCTCCGGCTCGGCCCAGGCGAGGGTGAACTGCGCTACATCCTGCACGACATCGAGTACCGTCGCGCTCACATCTGTACCCGTTGCCGGAGTTCCAAGCGCGTCGATTCGCTGAGTCACCCTGGCAACGAGATCGGCAAAGCCGGCATTGCAGGGTTCCGAGTCTGCGTCGACCCGTGAGTCGAGCGCTGAGAGTAGAATATCCATGGGATTGGTCTGTTCTGACGGATTGATCTCCGCACTCACCAGCGCCTCCGGGGAAAGTACCTCGGCGGCGTGGGATATTGACTGGAACAATCTACTTATCTAAGATAAAGTGTCAACTCTGACTAGCAATTGAGGTCGCCGGAACGATGAAAATGGGACTCGATCGCGAGATGATCGTGCGAAGCGCGCTCGAACTGCTGAACGAGATCGGTCTCGATGCATTTACGACCCGGCGGCTGGCAGAGCGGCTCGGGGTGAAGCAGCCGGCGATCTACTGGCACTTCAAGAACAAGCGTGATCTTCTGGACGAGATGGCGGCTCAGATGCTGAGAGAGGTTGGTCCGCCGGGACCGATGACACGCGAAACGTGGATGGATGCTCTCAAGGACAACGCGCGGAGCTTCCGTCAGTCGCTTCTACGGTACCGGGACGGCGCGCGCGTACACGCGGGAACCCGGCCTGACGCGAGCCTCTATGCGAGCCTGGACAGCAGGGTCCGCGCGATGTGCGAGGCGGGCTTTTCGGCTTCCGACGCACTTCGATCGATGATGGTCATAAGTCACTACGTCGTTGGATCGGTGATCGAGGAACAATCCGCAGCGGAAGCTGCGCGAATTCCAATCGAAACGGGGTTCATGCCGGATCCCGATGCCTATCCGGATCTTTCGCACGGCATCTCGCTGATGCGTGATGACGACAGGTCGGATGGTTTTGAATTCGGTCTCGACGCGCTGGTCAGAGGTTTCGCCGCCCGGTACGTCGCGTAACTCACTCCTTTCTGTAACGCGCGAGCCACGCGTCGCTCCACGCGTCGAACACACCATTCTGAAGCGATGTGCGCGCACTGCGCATCAGTTCGATCAGAAAGGTCACATTGTGAAGCGCGAGCAATCTCTTGCCGAGCATTTCCTCGCTGGCAAATAGATGTCGCAGATATGCACGATCATACGTCGCACAGCACGGACACCGGCAATCCTCGACGAGTGGTCTCCGGTCCGTGCGATGACTGCTCTGCAGGATCTGCAGCTTGCCATCGGGCGTGAAGGCGGTTCCGTCGCGTCCCATTCGTGTGGGAGCGACGCAATCAAATAGATCGATTCCGCGGCGCACCCCTTCGATCAGGTCGTCCGGAAATCCCACTCCCATCAGGTAGCGCGGAATGGCGCGCGGCAGAACTGGATCGCACACCTCCAGCATTGCGTACGTATCCGCTTTCGTTTCGCCGACAGACAGGCCGCCGATGGCGACGCCGACCCAGTCTCCACTATCCAGGATGCCAGCGACGGATGCTCTGCGTAGATCCGCGTGTGTACCTCCCTGCACGATCGGAAAGAGTGCCTGCGCTGGCGCTTCGATTTCCTGCGCGAGCTCGGGGGCGCTGTCTGGTATCGTAAACTTCTGGAGTGGACCGCGGCCTTCCGTCGTGATACGATCGAACTCGACACCGCAGCGCCGCAACCACCGCAGGCTGCGCTCCATGGCTGACCGCGCAGCAGATACGTCGCTCTGTCCCTGTATGAGCTCATCGAGCTGCATGATCACATCAGCTCCGATGTTGCGCTCGATACGTATCACGCTTTCCGGAGTGTACTGGTGCAGCGAGCCATCGATGTGACTT
The DNA here is from genome assembly GCA_036554185.1 of Gemmatimonadaceae bacterium. Taxonomy (GTDB): domain Bacteria; phylum Gemmatimonadota; class Gemmatimonadetes; order Gemmatimonadales; family Gemmatimonadaceae; genus Fen-1247. The sequence goes on from DATBNQ010000075.1 coordinate 16,882, forward strand.
CGGAATTCGATTCCGTCCTCGCTGACGGTGCGCAACCTGGATAGCGAAAAGACCTGGAACCCGCCGGAGTCGGTCAACATCGGTCCGCTCCATCTCGTGAACTCATGAAGCCCGCCAAGTGCTCGAACCATCATGTCGCCAGGTCGCAGGTACAGATGGTATGCGTTGGCCAGAATCATCTGCGCGCCAGCACTCGAGACTTCGTCCATCGATAGCCCGCGCACAACTCCATGCGTGCCGACGGGCATGAACGCGGGGGTCTCGACTACACCATGCGGTGTCTCAAACCAGCCAACGCGTGCAGAACCGCTTTGATGCGACCCTCGAAACGAGAACGAAGAGGGTGCCGGGCTCAAAACCGACTGATCATGCCGAGCAAGCCATCCTGAACGACGACACCGAGTATGCCAAGTACGGCGATGCTTCCCATTGTCCATGCGAGATGCTTCGCCAGAACGGTGTCTTTGGACGCGCGCGCAGCGAATCCGACGTTTACAAGGACGCTCACGGAGGTTGCAAGCACAGAACCAACCGCCGCGACGCGCGGCGATATCGCGCCGTGCGCAGCGAGCAATGCAGCGGAGGCCACGGTGCTCGCACCGGATACCAGGCCGCCGAGCAGGCTGACCACGTAGAATCCGGCGTGTCCCATCGAGCGCTGCGCGAGCACACCGGCTATCTGCAGCAACAGAAACAGCACGCCGTACCTGAGCGCCGATGTTATCGAGAATGGCGACGAGAGCGGCAGTTCAAGACCACCTGCCGGCGACGAGTGAGCTGCACCGGGCGACTTGTACCGGGCGACAAGCAGCGCAGCTCCAGCGCCCAGCATCAGCAGAAATGCGAGCGCCCCGCTCAGGAGCGCGACTGGCGCAAGGAGCGCAAGGAGAATCGCGTTTCGCAATACTGACGCGACTGTGGCGAGAATGATCCCCGCATACGCAGTGCTTGTGAGCCTGCCGCCGCTGTCGCGACTCATCGTGGCCATCTCGGTAATCGTCACAGTACTGTTGACGAGGCCGCCGAGAAATCCCGCGAACGCCAACCCCTTCGCTCCGTAAAGCTTGAGAAGGACGTAGTTGACGAATCCGATGCCTGCAATGAGAATCACGATCAACCACGCCGCTCGCAGATCCAGCAGATCCCATCTATCCACGAACCCGGCGGGCAACACCGGATAGACGACGAACGCAAGAATCGCGAGCAATATCGCGGATCGCAGCTCGGCGTCGGTCAGTCCGAGACTGAACTCGTGGAGTGGCTTCTTCCATGCAAGCAGCGCGGCGGTCACAACGGCAAGAATCGTCGGAGTGAGGGTCTGTCCTTCTCCCGCAAGTGCGCCGGCGAGCACCGTAAGGATGAGCGCCGCGGATGTCGTCAACTCCAGACCTTCCGTGGTGCGTATCGTCTCCATGTTCAGCATCACGATCAGCACACCTGTCAGCGCGATACTGAGTAACGCGTAGTTCTCGCCGAGCAATGAGCCAGCACAGCCAATGAGCGCGACGAATGCGAATGTCCGCAAACCGGCTTCCTTCCCCCGGTGCTCACGCTCGAGACCAGCGAACAGCCCGATCGCGAGCGCGAGCGCGATTCGCTGGAGCGTGGGGAGGTATGGCCAGAACGGCATGGAGCCCAATTTACTTGTTAATCTTCAACCTTGAGATCCCCGAACCTGGAACTGAGGCCGTAATGGCGTTGTTGGGCATGCAGGACGTAACCCTTGCTTTCGGCGGGCCGCCCGTGCTCGACCACGCCAACCTCAGTATCGAGCGTGGTGAACGTGTCTGTCTCCTCGGCCGAAACGGAACGGGCAAGAGCACGATCATGAAGCTCCTCGACGGAACCATGGCGCCCGATACAGGTGAGGTGGTGCGCCAGACCGGCGTAACTGTTGCCCGCCTGGAGCAGGAAATTCCCACCAATCTGTCCGGAACGATTTTCGACGTGGTCTCCGCCGGATTGGGAGATACGGGGCGGTTGCTGGCGCGGTATCACGCAGCGAGCCAGAAGGTGGCGGCAAGCGGAAGCCCGAGCGCGTTGCGGGACCTCGGCCGCCTGCACCATGCGCTCGATGCGGCTAACGCATGGCAGGTGCAGACACGTGTGGAAACGGTGCTGTTCCATCTTGGATTGGATGGCGATGCTGAGTTCGCTGCGGCTTCTGGTGGTCGCAAACGCCAGACCCTCCTCGCGCGCGCGCTGATAGCCGAACCCGATGTTCTTCTGCTGGATGAACCGACAAACCATCTTGATGTCGAAGCGGTCGAGTGGATGGAGTCGTTTCTCGTGGACCGCGGAATCACTCTCGTGCTGGTCACACACGACCGCGCCTTCCTCCGACGCGTTGCGACTCGAATAGTCGAGCTTGACCGCGGTCAGTTGGTTGATTGGGGGACTGATTATGACACGTATCTTCAGCGCAAGAAGGCTTCGCTCGCGAATGAGGCTCGCGAGTGGGCCGAGTTCGACAGGAAGCTGGCGAAGGAGGAAGTCTGGATACGCACCGGGATTCAGGCACGCCGTACTCGCAACGAGGGGCGTGTCAGGTCGCTCGAGGCACTTCGCGTCGAGCGCAGCGCTCGGCGCGATCGGACTGGAACCGCGAAACTGCAGGCGCAGGAAGCCGACAGATCGGGACGATTGGTCGTCGACGCCCGCGCAATAGCATTCGCGCGTGGTGACCGCGCTGTCATTCGAGACTTCTCAACCATAATCACGCGTGGCGATCGCGTCGGACTGATCGGCCCGAATGGCTCCGGCAAGACAACGCTGCTGCGACTGCTCCTTGGCGAGCTGGATCCCGATTCCGGCACGATCCGAATCGGAACCGGACTCCATGTTGCATACTTCGATCAGCTCCGCGAGCAACTCGATCCGGACCGTAGCGTATTCGACAGCATCGCAGATGGTGCAGAATTCATCGAGATCGGTGGCACGCGAAAACACGTGCTCGGATATCTGGAGGATTTTCTCTTCACGCCGGACCGATCGCGTGCTCCAGTGCGCGCCCTGTCTGGCGGTGAGCGCAACAGACTGTTGCTCGCGCGTTTATTCACCCGCCCGTTCAACCTTCTGGTTCTGGATGAGCCGACCAATGATCTCGATATCGAGACACTCGATCTGCTGGAAGAGCTGCTGCTTGACTTCACCGGCACTCTGGTGGTTGTGAGCCACGACCGTGCCTTCCTGGACAATGTCGTTACCAGCACGCTCGTTTTCGAAGGCGCCGGACGCATCGGCGAGTACGCTGGCGGCTATTCTGATTGGGTGCGGCAGCGACGTGAGCCCGCACGAGCTGCCGCACCGGCAGAGACCGCAAAACGCGCCGCACCGTCAGCGCCAGCGCCAAGTGTGTCACGAAAGCGGCGTCTTACTTACAAGGAGAAGAGCGAGCTGGATTCGCTTCCCCGTGATATCGACGAATACGAGAAGAGGCGCGAGCAGCTATACACATCGCTGAGCGATCC
>DATBNQ010000082.1:0-5622 GCA_036554185.1 Gemmatimonadaceae bacterium
GCCGCGAGTTGCAGCGCCGAGCCATTGGGACCGCGAAACACCATCGGCATCGGGTATTGGCCATTCGACATGTACGACATCTTCGCCGCTGCGTTCACGACCTGATCCAGCGCGAGCAGTGCGAAGTTCCACGTCATGAACTCGATGATCGGACGCAGTCCAGCCATCGCGGCACCCACGCCTACACCAGCGAACCCGAGCTCCGTGATCGGTGTGTCCACGATGCGCCGCGGCCCGAACTCGTCAAGCAGCCCGCGCGATACCTTGTAGGCACCATTGTATTCGGCGACTTCCTCGCCCATCAGGAAGACGGACTCGTCGCGCTTCAGTTCCTCTCGCAACGCCTGATTCAGCGCGTCGCGGTATGTCATGACCGTCATCGCGCGGCCCCCGCGTAACCGTCCGCGCCGATCGTCGACTCGTCGCTCAATACGTGTGTGAACAGCTCTTCAGGAGCAGGTTCCGGCGAGGCGTCCGCAAAGTCCCACGCGTCCTGCGCCGCGACCTTCGCCTCATCATCCAGCTTCTTGAACTCCTCTTCGGTGAGCATCCCTTCTGCCAGCATCTTAGTTCTGAGCAGCACGATGGGATCGCGCTGCATGCTCTGATCCAGCTCTTCCTTCGACCGGTACGTGCCACTTGCTGCATCAGACATGGAGTGCCCCATGAAGCGCGTGGTGCGCACTTCCACCAGTGTTGGGCGATGCTCCTTGCGTGCACGCTCCACCGCCGCGGCCAACTCATCGTGAACCGTATACACGTCCTGTCCGTCGACCGACGTCCCGACCATCGCGTACGATGCGGCGCGTTTCACGACGTCCTGTTGAGCCGTGGACCGACTGATCGCGGTTCCCATCCCGTAACGGTTGTTCTCGATTATGAACACCACCGGCAGGTTCCACAGTGACGCCATGTTCAGGGCTTCGTGAAATGCGCCGATGTTCACCGCGGCCTCGCCAAAGAAGCAGACGCAGACCTGATCGCCACCACGATACGAGATCGCGAAACCAACTCCCGTCGCGATCGGAATGTGGCCTCCAACGATTCCGTGCCCGCCGAGGAAATTCAGCTTTCGATCGAAGAGGTGCATCGAGCCGCCCTTTCCGCCGGAGCATCCAGCTGCCCGGCCGAACAACTCAGCCATCACTTCCCGCGGTGTCATGCCTCGGGTGAGCGCCAGCCCGTGATCGCGGTACGCGGTTATTACGTAATCATCCGGACGCAGCACCGACATCGTCCCGGTAGATACCGCTTCCTGTCCTATGTAGAGGTGACAGAAGCCGCCGATCTTGCCGATCGCGTATGCCTCCGCGCACTTTTCCTCGAAGCGACGCTGCTGCAGCATCGAGTGCATATATCCAACCGCAGTATCGCGGGCGCTGGAGTCTGCCGCAGCGCCCGGACTTGCCGGACTTGATGTGTTTTTCTTTGCCATGACCTTTATACGTGCAAGTGAAGCCCGAAGCTGGGAACATGAGCCGGCTCGCTGAGCCTGCCGCCAGACTTGTGAGAGTGGTTCCACGCGAAAGCGCGCGTGCGCGCGGCCGTCAATACAGCCATGTGTGAAGCATGGACCCGACCGGTTCGCAGCTCAGCTCACTCCCGCCGCCTGAACCTGCTCCCAGGCGTGATAGCTGCTGCGGACCAGTGGCCCCGACTCGACATGTCTGAAGCCGAGCGACATGCCGATCTCGTACAACTCGCGGAACTCCGCGGGGGTAACGTAGCGATCGAGTGCGATGTGTCCGTCCGACGGGCGGAGATACTGCCCAAGCGTCAGAATGTCGACGTCGACTTCGCGGAGATCCCGCATGACGACCTCGATCTCTTCCATCGTCTCCCCCATCCCGAGGATGAGGCCGCTTTTGGTCGGGATGTCCGGGGCCAGCTCCTTAGCGGTCCGGAATATCTGCATCACCCGCTGATAACGGCCGCCAGGACGGCACTTCTTGTACAGTCGCGGAACGGTTTCCGTGTTGTGATTGTAAATGTCCGGTCCGGCCTCGAGCACCGTTGCGATGCTTTCCCGATTACTCTGGAAATCCGGCACGAGAACTTCCACCGAACAATCCGGAAGTCGTTGCTTGATCTGACGGATGGTTTCCGCGAAGATGTAGGCGCCAAAATCGGGAAGGTCATCGCGGTCAACTGATGTGATGACCGCATGGCGCAGACCGAGTTCGGCCACCGCTTCGCCCACGCGGACCGGCTCGGCAATGTCGTATGACGCTGGTCTGCCGTGCGCCACGGCGCAATACGCACAGTTGCGAGTGCAGACATCACCGAGGATCATGAACGTCGCGGTGCCGTGCTCCCAGCACTCCCCGATGTTCGGACAGCGAGCTTCCTCGCAGACGGTATGGAGGTTGAGCTCCCGCATCATCTGCGTGAGCCGCGTGTAATTGGGACCGCCGGGCGCCCTCACCTTGAGCCACGACGGCTTGCGTTCGGGAAGGGGTTCTGCCCTATGGCGGCCCATTATCTGGTACAGAGATTCAGCCATAGCCTGTCAAATCTACCCTAATACCGCCCGGGCCGAAATCGAGTCAGATCATGGCGCGACGGTACGCCGGAAATGATGTCGGCGACCGCTTCCGCGGTGAGTGGAGCAAGCAGAATCCCGTTGCGTGAATGGCCACAGGCGTAGATCACCCGCGAACGTTCAGGATCCGCGCCGATGACCGGAAGCAGATCGGGAGTCACAGGCCGCAATCCGGCCCAGCTCGAATGCACGTCGGCAGTTGCCAGTGCTGGGCAAAGGACTTCAGCGCGCGAGCGGATCATGGCTATGGCGTCCGGCGTGGTGACGGCGTTGAATCCCGCGTGCTCCATTGTTCCGCCGGCCACGGTGAATCCATCGCTGCGCGGAATCAGATAGCCACCGGCGCCGCACGCAACATGGCGTAGCGGTGCACTGTCAAACGCGATCATCTGCCCCCGAACCGGCTGCACACACTCCACAGCCGATCCCGCACCGACGATGAGCGGCGTCCACACCCCGGCCGCCAGCACGACGTACTCGGATGCGAACCGGCTTTCCATGCTGGTCACCACGTTGCAGCCGAGCGGACTCACGTGCAGCTCGCAGCAGTCCTCGCGTGCCGTGGTTATCCCATCGTGTGCTGCGATGACTGCGCTCAGCGCATCGAGCAGTCGCAGCGGTTCGACGCATCCATCCAGCGGGTGAAAGAGGGCACCGAACGACTCCCCGAGCGAGGGCTCTTCGATCGCTACTTCCTTCGGCGTCATCCACCTGGACGGACGATCGATCGAACGCTGGGCCGCTTCCGCTTCGGGCTCCGAGAGCGCCACCTCCAGGATACCATCCGTGTTCAGCGGTATGGTGAGGCCGGACCGCTCCGAAAGGGCGGCAACAAAGCCGGGATATCGGTCGCGCGAAGCCACCGCGAAGTCGTGCGCCGAGCCGCTTTCGCGGCCGATCGACGGGGCGAGCATCCCTCCGGCCGCGGACGACGAGTTGCCTGAATGAGTGGTGCCAACGACGCGAACCCCGAAACCGCGGTCGGCGATCTCGATCGCTGCCGTGAGTGCTATGATTCCAGTACCGACAACCGTGACGTCAGCAACCATATTATGGCCCACCGGTGTCGAAGTGGCGTAGGAATTCAACCCGGAATCCGTGCGGAGCGTCCATGCTCTGTACTATTCTAAACGGAGATTTCAGCAATGCTGCGCACCATCTTCTTTCTCGGCATCGCGTTGATCGTCGGCGGCATCGTGCTCGGCCTCGTTCTTGGTCTTGCGATGGCTGTCCTCACGATCGCCATCAAGGTCGCGTTCGTCGGCGCAATAGCTTATCTGGTGATTCGCCTCATAAGCCCGAACACTGCTGCGATGATCCGCGGCCAGTTCGAGCGAAAGACGTTCGACCGATTCTAGGGCGATACTGTTCACAGTCGTCATTCCCGTCATCGCCGTCATTCCCGCTTTCGCGGGAATGACGACTGACTGAACAACGTTGATTCCAGCGGCGACGCGTCAGCTGCCCGGTTTGTAGGATCTCAGATAGAGATTGATCGACCCGAACGACAACTTTGATTTCAGCTGCACCAGAATGTGGCGGCTGTCGTCTGACAGCCAGACTTCAGCGTCGCCGTTCTCCGAAAAGATTCCCTTTGTCTTGATCACCGGCTGCAGCACGATGCAATCGAACTTTCCTGCCGGCACCTCGATCGTTTCCTTCCGCAACACACGCACACGGATCGGATTCACCTCGGGGCGGAAGTAGCGCTCCGACTCATACGTGCGGCCCACTTCCAGTGGGAGTGTGCGCACGAAGAAAAGAAACGAGCCGTCGTCGAGCGGATTCTTCACACCCGGATGGTCACGCGGCGGCTTCTTGTCCATCTCGGTGTACATGCCGCGATCCGGATAGATCTCGTATCGCTTCTGACGATTGCTGGACCCTTCTTCCTGAGTCTGGTAAAACCGCAACGAGGAGAAATTGGTGCGATCGATCCAGCTCTCGAATACGTCGTTGACGCGATAGAAGAAGGTTCCACCCTTCAGTTGAAACACCGTGTGCCACGTCGAAATGCCGCGCACATCTTCTATGTCCTTCACGATCGTGCTCGCTGACCCGACTTTGATGGCGCCGAACTTCACGTCATAGTCAGACCGCTCGCCGACGCTGAACGGGACCGCCATCGGTGCCGCTTGCGAATCCAGCGAGATCGCCGTATCCGAGGAGCTGGCGTGGGGTGAACTCTCTGGCGTCTGTGCGGATGCGATCAGCGCGGCAGCGAACGTGAAGCCGATGGCGGTTCTGACGAGCGCACCATTCATCGAGCAGCTTCCTTTCGCCATCCCCGCGAGGCACGGCTCGCACGATATAGCCCCATTGCGTCGGCGAACGGCCGGACCCGACTCTCACGGGCGCGAAGATCGTACCGGGGAGAGACTCCGACTTTCTCGATCTTGCGTGCGAGAGGCACGAGTTTGAGAAACATCTCGAGATTAGCGGCCCATCCGTCCGCCGTAACCAGCGGTACATCGCCAGCCGCTTTGAAGTAATCCCGCAGCAGGGAGATTCGGTAAAGCTTGAACGAGGCGAACGGGTCGGTGATGTCCTTCGCGGATACGAATGGACGAACCATCCACGGGCCAAATTTCGCGAGTCTGCGAACAGCGGTCGGCATGCCGACCCGCTCGCGCTCGGTAGCTACAATGTCTGCGCCGCCTTCGAACCGCTTGAGCAGCTCGGGGAGCGCTTCCGGCTGATCGGTGAAATCCCCCTGCATGACGACCATCGCGTCGCGGCGCGGATACTTCGTGCGGCGCGACACATCCGCACTCAGTGCATTCAGCGCGTGGCCGAAGCCCTCCCTCTTGCTTCCATGAATGATCGTGAGTGGGAGCACCTTGCAATAGGGCTCCAGAGTCGCCGCCGTCCCGTCCGTGCTCCCGTCGTCATAAACGATGACCTCGTATTCGCGAGAGTACTCCTGAAACACCTTGCGAATGCGCCAGAGCAGGACGCCCACGGTCGGGCCCTCGTTGTACGTCGGAATGCAGATGTGAAGCATGACTCCCAAGTTAGGCGGTAAGTACCCGCTGGTACACCCGTTCAACACCCTCAGTCATTGCTTCTACACTGAAGAC
>DATBNQ010000047.1:0-37348 GCA_036554185.1 Gemmatimonadaceae bacterium
AAGCGTGGGCGTCGGAGTCGTCCGAGCGCGCGCGCTACCTCGCCGCGCTCGGCGCGTTGTATCGTCGCGCGCCCGGGGAGGACGCCCGCCGCGCGGCGGCAGCATGGTCGTCCATCGCGGCGAAGTTATCCGAGCCGGCGCAAGGGGACGACGTTCCGTTCTACCGGGCACCGTGGGAGCGGCCGGCAGCGCGCGTCGATCTGCGTGACCGGCGACGCGCGCGAATCCTCAGTGGTGCGTTCGGCGTGGAGCGCCGCGGCGGTTGGCCACTGGCTGTAGCGGCAGCGGCGGCGGTGATATTCGCGATCGGTGGAGTCAAGGCCACGATAGATACGATCTCGATCCGGCGGCATCCGGTGACGCCGCGGCCGGCTGCCATGCGCCAGATCATCACGGCAAAGGGGCAGCGGGCAGAAATACAACTGGACGACGGCAGTCTCGTCGTGCTGGGTGTTGCCAGCAAGCTGCGGGTGTCGAGCGACTTTGGTGTGCGCACTCGTGAAGTTTATCTGGACGGCACCGCTTACTTTGACGTTGCGCACGATACGACGCGGCCATTTGTCGTTCACACGAACAATGCGATTGCGCGCGACGTGGGTACGCGATTCGTGGTGAGTGCGTATCCTGAATCGCACGACACGCGGGTGGTCGTTCGCGACGGTGCGGTGGCGCTGCGGCCAGCTGCGGAACCCGCGTCGCGCCGAAGCTCCACCGTCCTTCTCACTGGCGGTCACCTCGGCCAGCTCCGTACAGGGGATACAGTTGCGACGACGCGCCGCGTGGATCCACTGCTCTACACCGCGTGGATGCAGGGTGATCTTGTATTCCGCGATGTTCCGCTCGCTGAAGCGGTCGCCGAGCTGAAGCGGTGGTATGCAGTTGACGTCGTGCTTGGTGACCCGTCGTTGCGCGAAATGCCGATCAGCGCATCGTTCGCGGTGGAATCGTTTCATGAAGCAATTTCGGTGATCACAACCGTTCTTCCGTTACGCGCCGTCCGGCGCGGCAACGTCGTCACCCTCTACCGCCGGTGATGGGACGCCGCGCGCCGCAGGCCGAGTAGACGTGATTCTTCACGAGTCTTCAATCAGGTAGGGTGCTGGAAAGCTGGTGTCCTACGCTATCGTCCCCTTCATCATTCCGGAGAAGGTTATGAACCAAAGGATGAGATCAGTCGCACGACTCGCAGCAGCAATGCTCGTTGTGCTCGCACCCACACTGAGCGCGCAGGAGCTTACAAGCGATCTGAGCGACAATGCGCCACGCTTCTTCGCCGCACTGAGCCCAGTTCCGATCCCGGTCGACATTGCACGCACGCCGGTGCTCCAGCGTCGCATCGCGCTCGACCTGCCGGGTGTGACGCTGGCCAAGGCATTGCAGGTGATTGGTGATGCGAGCGGTTTGCACTTTGCGTACAGTCGAGCGGAAATTCCCGTGGACCGGCGCGTGCAGCTCGAAGCGAGCGACATCACAGTGGCAGCGGCACTGACCGAGGTGCTGCTCAGCACCAACGTCGACGTTGCGTTCACAACCCGTGGCACCGCGATGCTCGTAAAGCGACCGCCGCCGCCGCCGCATATAGCGAACGGCACGATCACCGGGATCGTGACAGACCTGAAGAGCGGAACGCCGCTCTGGGGAGCGTCGGTGCAGCTCGCCGGTACATCGTTCGGCACGACGACACGGCAGGATGGTCACTACCGTGTGGAAGCACCGCCAGGCCGCTATCAGATGCGGGTGAGGAAGCTTGGATACGAGATGCGGGCCGACAGCGTTGTCGTGACCGATGGCGGGACTACGAATCGTGACTTCGGCCTTTCACAGGCGCTTGCGAGTCTGGACCAGGTGGTAGTGACAGGAACGCGCCAACCCAACCGGACGGCGGTCAATGCGCCGGCGCCGGTCGACGTCTTCACATCGCAGGAGATAAAGGCGACAGGAGCAACGCAGACGAGCCAGATACTGGAGATGCTCGCACCTTCGTTCAATTTCCCGCGTCCGACAGTTACGGATGGAACCGATCACATTCGTCCAGCAACGCTGCGCGGACTGAATTCGGATCAGGTGCTGGTGTTGATCAACGGGAAGCGGCGGCACAACAGTGCGCTGGTCAACATCAATGGCAGCGTGGGTCGCGGATCGATGGCTGTAGACCTCAACGCGATTCCGCCTGAAGCGATCGACCACATTGAAATCCTTCGCGACGGCGCTGCTGCGCAGTACGGGTCGGATGCAATCGCTGGTGTGATCAACATCATTCTGAAGCAGGATGCACCGGGCGAGATCTCGGCGCAGGTGGGGCAGACCCAGGCCGGCGACGGCCGCACGACGACGGTGGATGGCAGCTACAGCTTCGCGCTGCCGAAGTCGGGATACCTGAATGTCAGTGGCGAAGGTCGATTCGCGGACAGCACCAATCGCGCCGGCCCGGACTCGCGCCAGCAGTACTTCACTGGTGATCCCCGCAACAGCGATCCGTCGCTCACGAATCAGATCAACAGCTGGGTAGGGGATCCGAAACAACACGGTGGTTCGGGGATGTTCAATCTTGGCGTGCCGTTGACCGACAGCATGCAACTCTACGCGTTTGGCGGATTGTCGTACAAGAACGGACTTGCAGCCGGCTTCTTCCGGCGTGCAAGTGATGACAGAACGATTCGCGCGATCTACCCGAACGGCTTCCTTCCGTTGATCGAGAGCCATCTCTGGGATGTTTCGGAAGCAACCGGCCTCAAGGGAACAAAGGGCGGTTGGAACTGGGACCTCGGGAGCGTTTTCGGGAGGAACAGTTTCAAGTACAATGTGAACCACAGCGCGAACGTATCGATGGGCACCAACAGTCCGACGACGTTCTATGCTGGCACTATGATATTCGATCAGTGGACTACGAACCTCGATGTACAGCGCAATTTCGACGTGGGCTTCGCTCAGCCACTCAGCGTTGCGTGGGGTGGAGAATTCCGGCGCGATCACTACGGGATTCAGGCCGGAGATCCGGCGTCGTATCAGGGCGGTGGCGTCCCGATTCTGGATGGCCCCGATTCGGGGCGGGTCGCGGCGATTGGTTCGCAGGTGTTCCCAGGGTTCCGGCCGAGTGATGCAACGGATGCGTCGCGCAGCAACGTGGCTGGCTATGTGGACTTCGCCACGAATCCCGTGGAGCAGCTCTCGATCGATCTGGCTGGCCGTGTCGAGCACTACACCGATTTCGGTAATACGACCACAGGCAAGCTCGCGATGCGGTGGGAGCCGATTCCGCACTATGCGCTGCGCGGGACGCTGAGCAACGGATTTCGCGCTCCGTCGCTCGGGCAGGAATATTTCTCGACGACCTCGACGAACTTCATCGCGGTGAACGGGGTGGCGACACCGTTCGACATTCGCACGTTCCCGGTGCAGAGCGCCGAAGCCGTGGCGCTCGGCGCCAAGCCGTTGCGGCCCGAGCTGTCGCGCAACTACGGTCTCGGGTTCACGGCACAGCCGATAAGCAACGTGTCGTTCACGGCAGACTACTACAAGATCGAGATCGACCATCGCATCGTGCTGTCGGGCAACTTCATTGGCAGCGACATCCAGGCGTTGCTGCAGAACGCCGGGTTCGCAGGGGTGAATGGCGGCCGATTCTTCACCAACGCGATCAACACGCGCACAGAGGGACTGGATCTCGTGTTGCAGAGCGGGAAGGATCTTGGCGATGCCGGGACGATTCGCTTCACGGGCGGTTACAATCACAATTACACGAAGGTGACGCACATCGATGCGACGCCGCCGCAACTGGCGAAGTATCAGGCGTCGTTGTTCGACCGGACGGAGGTGGGGCTCACCGAAGTTGCGCAGCCGCACGACAATCTTCGATTGAGCGCGGATTACGAGGTCAAGCGGTTGAGCCTCGTAGCGACCGAGTCCCGATATGGCTCCGTTACTGGGGTGGCGAGCACTCCGGCCAACGACCAGACCTACTCTGCGAAGTGGCTGACCGATCTCTCGGCCTCCTATCATCTGCCGCGGGGGGTTACGCTGACCGGCGGGGCGGACAATATCTTCAACGTGTACCCTGACAAGACCAAAGCCGCGAATTCGAGTGGCGGCATCTTCGTTTACAGCGGAATCTCGCCGTTCGGGTACGACGGCGCGTTCTACTACGCACGGATAACGGTAGGCTTTTGACAATCAATCTGAGAGTAGTTCCGGCAGCCGCGGCCGCGATGTTGATCGCGGCTGCCGGCTGCAGCCGGAGCGCGGCGCCAACGGCGAGCGCTCCGGTGTTTCCTCCCGGATGGACGGTTGGCGCGGGAAAGCAGGCCGTGACAGCCGCACATGGAATGGTGGTGAGCAACAGCTCGCTGGCCAGCCAGGCGGGGGTGGACATCATGCGCGCCGGAGGAAACGCGGTTGATGCCGCGGTTGCCACCGGCTTCGCGCTGGCCGTGACGTTTCCTCAGGCCGGGAATATCGGCGGTGGCGGATTCATGGTGATTCGCATGGCCGACGGCAGGATGGCGGCGATCGATTACCGCGAAGTTGCGCCGCTTGCGGCGACGCGCGACATGTATGTGGGAAAGACTGGCGAGCTGACGTCGCGTACGGGCGCGCTTGCCTCGGGAGTACCGGGTGCAGTCGCCGGAATGGCGATGGCATTGCACGACTACGGCACGATGACGCTGGCTCAGGTGATGGCGCCGGCGATAAAACTCGCGAGTGAAGGATTCGTTGTGGACAGCGCGCTTTCGAGCGCCGTGACGGGCGCGGCGAAGCTGATCAAGCCGCTGGATGGCGCCAAGTTGTTCTTTCCCGGCGGGAATCCGATTGCACCAGGGACGCGACTCGTTCAGACAGATCTCGCGGCAACGCTGCGGTTGATCGCGAAGGAAGGACCAGCCGGCTTTTACACTGGCGCGGTGGCGGACAGTTTCGCTGCCGAGCAGCGTCGGGACAAGGGCATCATCACCAAGGCCGATCTCGCGCAGTACAAGGCGATCGCGCGGCAGCCTGTAATTGGCACCTATCGTGGTGACAGTGTGATATCGATGCCACCATCGTCGAGCGGTGGAATAACGGCGATCGAGTCGTTGAACATTCTCGAGACGTGGCCGAAGCTTCCGCCGTTCGGGAGCACGGCGTACGATCACCACGTCGCGGAGGCGTTCCGGCGCGCGTTCGTGGATCGCAACACGCTGCTCGGCGATCCTGCGTTCGTAAAGGTTCCGATGGCGCACCTGGTCGACAAGGGATATGCTGACACGTTGAGCAAGACAATCAAGGCTGACAGCGCATCCAAGTCACCCACGTTCGACGCGAATCGAAAGGAGACGATGCAAACCACGCATTACTCGGTCGTCGACGCAAAAGGTGACGCCGTATCTACGACTACGACGTTGAACGGTTACTTCGGCGGCGGGGCGTATGTGCGTGGTGCAGGCTTCTTTCTGAACAACGAGATGGACGATTTCGCGACGGAACCTGGCAAGCCGAACATGTTCGGTCTGGTGCAGGGTGAGGCCAACGCGATAGTTGCGGGCAAGCGGATGTTGAGCTCGATGACGCCGACAATCGTGTTGAATCGCCAGGGCAAGGTGTTGCTTGTGGTTGGTGCCGCGGGTGGCCCGACGATAACGACAACGACCGTGCAGATAATCCTCAACGTCGTGGACAATCACATGGGGATCGCGGAAGCGATGTCAGCGCCGCGGCTGCACGAGCAGACGTGGCCGGACGAACTGATTTACGAAGAGGGCGGTATTCCGCCGGCGGTCGCCGATTCGCTCGGGAAGATGGGTTACAAGCTTCATTCGGTAGGTCATCTTGCGAATTCGAACGACATTCTGCGGGTGGGAAGCGGCTGGAGCGGGATGGTAGAGCCGCGTTCGGCAGGTGGCGCGATAGGCTACTGATCGCGGGGCAGCCGCGCTGTCGCGAGAGAACATGCACGGGGTCGTCCGGATAACCGGACGACCCCGTTTCGTTCGATCATCGCGATCGTGAGCTGGTCGAGGCGTATGGACGTGTGAGTCGGTCGAGGCGCGCTGTCTGTGCCGGTGTCGCATCAGGCGTTATCTCGAGCGTCCACGCAGTTGCGGGATCGGCTGACGGGGCGAAGCGGAGCCCGAACCATTCGAGCGCTTCGGAGTAATCGATCTCGTCGGTAGTCTGCAGCAACTCGTGGAAAAAGCCGGTGAGATCTGTGCCGGCGACATCGGACGCGGTGGTGACCCACTGTTGCGGTGTGAATCCGTGCGCGCCGCCGTAGCGCTTGTACGCGAGCCGCATCATGTCGTCGAGACCCTTCCTGCCATTTGTGGCGTGCTGTATCCGCGCATCGAGCAAAAGACCGGCGATCAGTCCCTTGTCGTAGTAGCTGACGGTAGTGTTGCGATTGCCACCCTCACCGGAGCCGCCGGTGGAAAAGATGTCGAGGGAAGCCTGCTCCAGCGTCTGGACGTGTCGCCCGGGCGAAGTCTGGACCGATGTGATCGCCTTCGAAAGTGAGTTGAGCACGTCCTGCTGGGTGCCGAGTCCGCCGCGGCTCACCATCAGGTTTCCGTAGTATGTGGTGAGGCCTTCGGATATCCAGAGGCTCGGCGTCGTCGGTGGGTGCTCGTAGTCGAACGGGCCGAGTTGAATGGGGCGGAGCCGTTTGACATTGAAGGCGTGGAAGTACTCGTGGCTCACGTACTGGAGCCAGCGCATGTCGCCGCCACCGGTGGATTTGGGGCTCGAGGTGAGGAGGGTCGAGTTGAGATGTTCGAGACCGCCACCGCCCTGCCGGAAGACATTCAGGAACACGTACTTCCTGAACGGCAGAAATCCCCAGAATGTGTAGTCTGCGGTGACGAATTTTTCGAGATTCTGCGCAGCAAGGGCGCCGTCCCACTGCGGCGGGATCTCGCCGATGTCGGCAAGGTAATGTTTCGCGCCAGCCACTTCGAATTCGTGGAACGAGATGTTGCCGGCGATGATTGGCGAGTCGGCGAGCTCATCGTAGCTGGATGCCTGGTAATGATTCGGGATACTGTCGGCGGCGGCGGCCAGAGAGGTGGCAGACTGTTTCCATCGCGAGGGGAGCTCGAGAGCGACGTCGTGTTCCCGTGCGGCGTGCTCGGCGAGCGTGATGTACGTCGCCGGACCGTTGAGAATCGCCATTGTCGTGTCGACCCAGTCGCCGGTTACGGAGCGATGGTCGCAGACGAGGGTGTAGGAAAGGATTATCCTCGATGCGCCGTGGGTGGAGACGTTCCAGCGATTGGGTTGCGGCTTCTGGACGTCGAGAGGGCGGCCGTCGGGGGTGTGTGCCGAGAGATTGGAGACATGCGTCGCGTAGTTTTCCTGGACGTAGTAGCCAGGCGACCAGACCGCCATCATGAGATCGACGGATTTTTTGCCGCCAGTCGGGATGGAGGCGGATATCTGAGCCAGGTGAGTATCGGGGGCGGGTATCCGCACAGTGTACCGGATCGGTGCGGGTGCCGGTGCCGGCCGCCTCTGTGCCGCTGAAGCTGCGGGGAGCGAGAGAGTGGCGAGGACCGCGAAGATGGCGCATCGTACGGAACGTCTACTGCTGATCCTGAACACGGCCGACTCCTGTCTGGTTGAAGGACTGCAGGAACGATGTAGCTTAATCGTCGACAATACAACATCGAGAGAAAATGAACAGGCATCCCGTTTCAAATCGCGCGCTCATGATCGCCGGAGTGATGACTGCAATCGCTGGATCGTCGCCGCTTGTCGCGCAGGGCACAGCGGTATCGCACCCGCGACCGCAGGATACCGAAGTCTGGACACCGGTGCCCAGGATAGTTACGCCGGGAGCCACCAATTCTGCTGCGCCGTCGGACGCAATCGTGTTGTTTGACGGGAGGAATCTCGACCAGTGGGTGAGCGCGCGCGACAAGTCGCCGGCGAAGTGGGATGTGGCGAACGGGATCGTCACAGTGAACAAGCCATCGGGCGACATCGAGACCAAACGGAGCTTCGGAAGTTATCAGCTCCATGTGGAGTGGCGGATTCCGGTGGGAATCACTGGTGAGGGCCAGGAGCGCGGGAACAGTGGTGTCTATCTGGCGATCACGCCGGCGGGTGGGTACGAGCTGCAGGTCGTCGATTCGTACAACAACAAGACGTACGTGAATGGCCAGGCTGGAAGCGTCTACAAGCAATATGCTCCGCTCGTGAATGCAGCGCGCAAGCCAGGCGAGTGGCAGACGTACGACGTAGTCTGGACTGCGCCGACGTTCAATGCTGACGGCTCGCTGGCGACGCCCGCTTATGTAACAGCGTTTCATAATGGGGTCCTGGTGCAGAACCATGTTGCGCTCAGGGGATTCACGCTGAACGAAGGGACGCCATTCTACAAGGCGCACGGACCGGCGCCAATTCTGCTGCAGGCGCACGGTGACAAGAGCGCGCCGATCAGTTATCGGAATATCTGGGTACGCCCTTTGTGAGAGATTAACGTTGTCTTGCCGCTCCGACCCGGTGACGCATCGTGGTCAGGGAGGCAGTCGCCGCCTGTAGTCAGGCGGGAACGTGCGCGTAAGTTTATATCCATGAACCCTGATATCTCTGGTGGACGTGGGTCGACGGATCCTGCGGGCGGTGCGGCGGGGAGGGTTGCTCGCGCGCCCTCCGCTGGCATGTACGAGCGGATCGTCGATGTCGCGGCGGATGCAATCATTACGATTGACGAAGCTCAGGAGATAGTTCACTTCAATCGGGGAGCGGAGCACATCTTTGGATATGAGAGGTCCGAGGTACTTGGCAGAAATCTCGAGTGCCTGCTTCCAGCGCAGTTCCGTGCAACTCATGCAGGGTATGTAACCGCGTTTGGGCAGTCCAGCGAGGCAGCTCGATTGATGGGTCATCGGCGTGAAGTATTTGGACTCCGAAAGGACGGGACCACGTTTCCCGCGGAGGCGTCGATCCTGAAGCTCGACGCACCGGACGGGCGGCGGTTATATACGGCGTTGGTGCGCGACGTGAGTGATCGCAAGCGGTTGGAGATGCAGCAGCGTTTTCTTGCCGATGTGAGTGCGGCGCTGAGCCGGTCTCTGGATTACGACGCGACGCTCGACTCGGTGGTGCGGTTGCCGGTACCGGCGCTGGCGGATGCGTGCGTGCTGGAAGTGTCCGACGATGCCGGTCGGAGCGTGCGCGTGACCTTTCAACGCCCGGATATCTCGGAGGACTCGGGGCGGCTGACCGCCGCGACCGATGTGATATCGCTCGTCGCGCGCGATCAGACGGTTGGCACGCTGTCACTTCTGAAGTTGGATTCGTCCGTCGAATTCGATCGAGGCGATCGTGTAGTCGCCGAAAATTTTGCCGCGCGGGCCGCTCTGGCGATTGACAACGCGCGGCTTTACCACGAGGCGCAGCGCGCCACTCAGGCCAGGGACGAGGTCCTCGGTGTGGTGTCGCACGATCTGCGGAATCCGCTGAGTGCGATCGCGATGTGCTCGCGAGTACTGGTCGACAATCCGCCAGCAGACGCGAACGCGAGGCGTGACCTCGCAAGGACAATCCATGACTCCACAGCCTGGATGTCGCGAATGATCCAGGATCTGCTCGACGTCTCCGCTATCGAGGCGGGCGTCCTATCGATAGTGTGCGCGAGGACGGAGATCGCGACGGTGATCACGCGTGCGACCGGTCTCTTCACGCGCACCGCTGCGGATCGCGGTGTCGATCTGAGCATGGAAGTCGAGTCCGGAATTCCGCAGGTCGACGCAGATGCCGAGCGCCTCGTTCAGGCGATTGCGAATCTCGTTGGCAATGCGGTGAAATTCACACCATCGGGCGGCACGGTCTGCGTATCGGCGCGTGCGCGATACGATGACATCGAGATCACTGTTGACGACACCGGGCGTGGTATCGCGGAGGAGGATGTCCCGCATGTATTCGATCGTTACTGGCACACCCGCGGTACGGCTGCCGGGACGGGGCTGGGGCTCGCGATCGCAAAAGGGATAGTTGAGACACATGGCGGGCACATTCGTGTCACGAGTACTCCAGGTGCTGGGAGCCGGTTCTCGATACTGCTGCCGAGTTCACGTGTAACGGCGTGATCGCTGCGTGGTACGGACGCGGACGGGATTGCCTATGACACGTCCGCGTACGCTGCGCGGCACGCGTGCCGTAGCGCAGCGATGAAGCCGGAAATGTGATCGGGTGCGGGAGGTGGAGCGGCGAGGTGTGGATCCATTACTGTCGAGCGGAGCACGACCAGTCCTTCGGCGCCGGCCTGGCGCCATTCTTCCTCCGAGCAGACGTCGAGTTCGCGCAGCGTTGGCGCGACGGCACCGTCATACATCGGTGACTGGAAGCGGGTCCGCGAGATTATGTACTCCGGTGTGTCGCCCGGGCTTTCCATGCTCATGCGCGAGTAGATCGCTTCGTTGAAAGTATTTACGGCATCGAGCGTCGTCAGTGCGGAGTGATGCAGCAGGTAGCAGACGATGTTGATGTCGGGTTTCGGCAGGAGAACGATTCGAAACGGTGTCAGATCTGCGGTTTTCAGTGCGTCGTGCAACCGATAAGCGCCGGCGACAGTTCTCTGGATTAGATGCCCGTAGCCGCGTGAATCGAGTGGCAGGACTTTGTGACTCAGCCAGACCGCCGCAGCTGCGGCGCCTGGCTTGGAGCCCTCGAATATGAATCGTCCGAGGAAGAGATCCTCGGCGGAATCGAGGCCGGCTGTCGGCTCGAGGTACGGCGGATCGACGGCGACAAGTTCACGCGCGCGCCGTTCCCTGAGCAGGAATGCGCCGGCGGGATACGGAGTGTACCCGAGTTTGTGTGGGTCGATCGTGACGGAGTCTGCGCGCGCGAGCGCGGTGATCGCGCGCACCCAGTTGTCCGTTGGCCATTCCCCGCCTGACTCGGCGCGAATTTCTGCTCCGGTGCGTCGCATCCCATCAGCGTTCCACGTGACGGCTGCAGCGTAACCGCCGTAACAGGCATCGGAGTGGATGTGGAAAGTCACTCCCAATTCGGATTCTGCGCGCTCTCGCACTGCGAGGACGTCGTCGAGTTGATCGACAGCGCTTTCTTCCGTCGTTCCGCAGACGGTGACGCACGCCATGATAGGGACGCGTCGCCGCGTTAGTGAGGATATCTGTTGCCAGAGTGCGTCGGTATCCAGGCGGAAGTTCCGGTCAACGGGAACGTGGACAATCTGATTGGAGCCGATGCCGAGCGCTCGAGTGATCTTCTCCCATGAGTAATGTGCGGTAGCGGCGACGAGAACCACGCTCGCCGGGAGTGAATCGCCGTAATTGAGCGCGAGCCGGCGACCATAGTCCTGGTAGCCGACGGTCGAGAGGGAGTGATCATCCAGTGCGCGTCTTACGTCGTTGCGCGGGGCCGAGCTCCACAGGGCGTTCCACAGGTCAAGAGCGTCACCGGTTCGAATATTGAGGAGTTCCGAAAGTGACAACGAGTTCAGCCGGACTGCATCGCCGTTTGGAAGAACGACTGGCAGATCGACTTCCAGATCGTGTGCGGCGCCGGCTGCCGCGAGCGTGGAGTAGAAGACATTCCGGGCGATCCAGAGCGCCTCGAAGTTCGCAACGGTGCCACCGGAAGTGAGATGTCCCCATGACGTCGCCGGATTGTAGCCGATCATCTGCGAGAGCTGCGCCGCGACCTCGAGTTCGAGGCGCGACGTCACGGGTGACGCCTCGACTGAAACATTGTTTGGATTGTACAACATGGTCGCGAAGTAACCGACCTGCGCGGCGATCGTCTGTTCCGAAAGCATGTGCGCCTTGTAGCGCGCACTGAAGAAGGGAACACCGCGTTTGAGCTCGGCGAGGAGCCCCATCAATTCCTGCGTGAGTGTTGCTACGGCGTCCTCGTAGCCCGGCTTGCGTTTATCCGTCTCGCGGATGGTGATGCCGTCTTCGGGGTGGTAGTTACGGCGCCAGAAGACGTGGTCGCGGAGCGCTTCCGTTACGAGCCGCTCGAGCAGATCGGCGTTCTCGGCGTGGGGGCCGAGGAACCAGGCCCGAAGAGCGTCATCGGGCTGCGAATGCTGCGAATCGGTCACGGCAGCCGATCAGTTGGTGCGTGCAATGTACGACAGCACTGCCCAGTAATGGCTGAAGCTTCCTGCCATGACGAAGAGGTGCCAGATCTCGTGAAAGCCGAATAGACCCGGGATCGGGTCCGGCCGCTTGATTGCGTACACAACGGCTCCGATGGTGTAGAACACACCCCCGATGATGATCCAGATCAGGAAACCAACCGGCGCCGCATCGAGCACTGGTCGAGCGACGATCATTGCCGCCCAGCCCATGCCCAGGTACAGCACGGTGGAGAACCAGCGTGGCGCGCGCATCCAGACGAGCTTCTGCACGACTCCAACAACGGCGATCGCCCACACCCCGACCAGCAGGCCGATTCCGAGCCGGCCGCGAAGGAGCACGAGGCACAACGGCGTGTAGGTACCGGCGATCAGCACGTAGATCATCATGTGATCCAGGCGCCGGAGTACGGCGAGACCGCGGTCGGAAAGGTTGAGGGAATGGTAGATGCCGCTCGTGGCATAGAGCAGCACGAGACTCGTCCCGAAGATCGCGAACGCCACAACCTGACGCGCACTGTCGTTCTCAGCTCCGTTCACGAGCAGCACGACCATCCCGACCGCTGCGGCTACCGCGCCGAGCAGGTGGGTCAGAGCATTGATCGGCTCGCGAATCGCCAGCCGACGATTACTGCGCACGGATCCGTGCGGATGATGGTGGCATGGTGCGGAGTCTCACTTATGATGAAGTGTGATCGATGTACGGTATCGACATATCGCTATCGGTGCATCTGGTATCATTGATGCAAGTTACGCGGCCAACGGGCCGGTCGGTGTCGGCGTTTCCCTGAGGTAATCTGGGCAATTCCCTGACGGTTGGTCCGGCTTTTTCCGATTGTGAAGAACGTGAAGGGGAATACGTTGCAGTATGCACGTGAGCGAGGCGTCTGCGAGCGCGTGGACGATGCTCATGAACCGACACTAACATCGCAAGGTTACAATGCCGACTCTCACCTGGCCGTACGTTCACCTGCTGATCAATCACTTTCCCGTTGTGCTGGCGACGATGGGGCTCGCAGCGGCTGTCGCGGCGCTGCTCTGGCGCCGGCGTGGTCTGTGGCTCTATGCAATGGGGACACTGACCGTGGCGGGTATCGCCATCTATCCCGTTCATTTCAGCGGTGACCAGGCTGACCATGCGCTGAATGATCCCTGGTATATCGCGCGTGGTGCGATCGATGCGCATGATAGTGCTGCGGGAAAGGCCATGGTCATCATCCTGCTTACGGGATTGATAAGCGCATACGGATGGTGGCGTGCTCTCAAGCGGCGCGACGAGAGCATCCCGGCGTGGATCAGGACGCTCGTGGTCATCGGCGCACTCGCGGGATTCGCATCGATCTCGTATACCTCCTTTCTCGGTGGAAAGATCATCCACGATGCGCCGGTGCTTGGTCTGCCGACAGCCCCCGCTGGACTGCCGCCGGGAATTGCAACGCCCCCGGGAGACACGAATCCGGGGCCGCACTGAGCTAACGGGCGCGGGCGGGGATGTACGAGCAATACGGATCGGAAGCCACGTAGTTCCCCGTGGTTGCATATGCGCGTGCTCGCGAGCCGCCGCACACCGTGCGAAACTCGCAGACGCCGCACTTGCCTTCCAGCTTGCCAATATCGCGGAGGTCGCGAAACAGCGGACTATTACGGTAGACGTCCACGAGATCGTGAGTGCGGATGTTGCCTGCGCTTAAAGGAAGAAAGCCGGACGGGTAGATGTCGCCTCTATGGCTTATGAAGACGAAGCCGTTGCCATCGTTCACCCCTCGTGCGCGACGGATGTGGTCGCCGAGGGTGAATCCGAGACCTGCCTCAACAGGACCAGGTGCCGGCGCGCCGCTGCGTCGCTCGGCGACCTGGCGTTGAAGCATAACGCGCCGATAGTGCGGAGCCGCGGTGGTCTTGACATCAAAGGCTGCCGTCTTCGACAGGTCGTACAGGCGGTGAAAGACGCGCTCAATTTCCTCCGCGGTCACCATGTCGGTCAGGCGCGCACGTCCAGTCGGGACTATGAAGAACACCGACCACAATGCGATCCCAAGCGTTCCGATAAGGTCAACGATTGGTTCGATGTCATGAAGATTATGGCGCGAGATCGTTGTATTGATCTGTGTGGATAGGCCCAGAGCCTGTGCCGCGCCGAGCATCTGCACGGTCCAGTCAAACGACCCGGACACGCCGCGAAAGTGATCGTGGATCGCCGCGCTGGAGCCGTCGAGACTTACCGCAAGGCGCGCGAGGCCTGCGCGCTGAAGCATCCCAAGAATGGCAGGCGTCATCAGTGGAGTGCCCGATGGCGTCATGGCGACGCGAAGTCCGATGGAGGTTCCGTACTCGACCAACTCGACTGTATCCTCACGCTTGAGAGGGTCTCCGCCCGTGAGTACGAATAGCGGTTGGCCAAAACTACGTGCCGTATCCATCAGCTTCATCGCGGTCGCAGTATCGAGCTCGCCGGGATCGCGCATCGGTCGCGCCGATGCGCGACAGTGCAGACATGCAAGGTCGCACGCCTGAGTCGTCTCCCAAATGATCAGGAAAGGCGACTCGTTGAAGTTGGTCCTGCCAATCGATGGTGCTTCCGGCTGCGGGATCGGTGCCATGGTTCGACGTCGGTTGCGAGCGTGGGATCAGTTGGAACGCGCAGGAGAGGTGGATAGCCGTCTGGTGAAATCGCACGGAGAGCCCGGGTATGTATACGACTCGAGTGTGAGAACGAACGAACCAACCCCTGGAATGTCGCTGGCGATCCTGACTGGAATGCGACACTTGTCATCGGAGAGATACACGCGAATGACTCCCTCTCCGTGGTAGCGATGCGGGTCGCGGACGCGCATCTCCATCAGCACAGTATTGAAGACCCCGAGATCCGTCGGTATGCTGTCTCCACGAGTGATCCGAATCGTCACAGGATTCTGTTTCGCGTCGAAGTGCCGATTGAGCTGATAGACAGTGTCGGTTGCCAACGGAAGCGTGCGGAGAAAATAGATAAACGAGAGTTCATCAAGCGACGCGTTGGTGGGACTGACCCCGGAATCACCGTTGGCGTTCATCCAGGCATCGTCGTCGGGAAAGATTTCGACAAGGACACTGTGTGTCGCAAAGAGTCGCCGCTCGCGTTCGTGAAATCGAAGCGATCGGATGGCAACTGGATCGAACCATGATTCGCTGAGCTGTGATCCCTTGAATGGACCGAAGCCTGCTGTTGTTCTGGAGCGGAGCAGGAAAGTTGGTGTGCCGCGCACGTCAACCGGTCCTTCAACCGTCATGGCGGCACTGCCGATCGAACCCATCCCCTTGGCATTGACCTGATACGTGATCCGTTCACCGGGACCGAACGGTAGCGGCGAAGGGTGCCACGTGGTGTGCCCGAGGGTTGGGAGCGTCAGGAGGGCCGACACTGCAGCAATACTCGATATGTCGCGTGCACCGCGCGACATATCGAGTATTGATTCGATCAGGGATGACGGTCCCCTTCGCTCCCGTGTCACTAGAACGACACCGTGCCTTCGACCATGTAACCCTTGATCTTACCGCCGTTTCGGATGTCGGTAAGAGGAAAGTCATTGTAATTCTGAATCATGTATTCGGTCTTGAGGAGGACCGTTGGCGTCACGAACCAGCCACCCCCGAGCTGAGTGCGGTTGACGCTGACGTCGTTCGGCATTCCGAGGAAGCTGCCCTTGACGTAGTTGTACCGACCGCCGAGGTAGAGTTTGTCGTCCATGAAGCGGTACAGGCCCTCGCCGACGTATTGGTGCCAAGTGCGATCCGTGGTCTCGCTCGCGCTCCGTCCCTTCGCCTGCTCGAGGTTTCCAAAGAATTCGAATCCGGAGTATTTCACGAACGGGTTGATCACAA
Source organism: Gemmatimonadaceae bacterium (assembly GCA_036554185.1). Lineage (GTDB taxonomy): Bacteria > Gemmatimonadota > Gemmatimonadetes > Gemmatimonadales > Gemmatimonadaceae > Fen-1247. Next base: position 15,938 of record DATBNQ010000047.1, read on the forward strand.
CCGCGGTGACCTTGCTGCTCAGCTTGGGTTGGATGGCGCCTGACCATGCGTTGGCGTCCTCGGTTGACGCGGTGTTCTCCATCACGTCGTAGTAGCGCGAACCGGCACGGTCTCCGCTATAGAGCGTGTTGTTGACGGACCGCGACGTACCGTAGACGGATCCTGTGAGACGCACCCGCAGGTCCTGGTCGAGCTGCCGGTCGAAGCCGACTTTGCCGAGGAATGTGGGGGACCGCTTTTGCGGCTGAGTGACCTGGCCATGGACTTCGCCACCCGTCACGCCGGCCATCGCGATGAAGCCGTTGGCGCGGGCGTAGACCTCTCCACCGATTTCGGTAGTGTATGCATCCATGATGTAATTCCCGACGAACGGGTTGTACATCGAGAGGCCGTTATCGGTCCGGCGGTAGTGAGCGTCCCCGTAATCGACCTCGAAGTGGCCGACCTTCAGCGTGAGGTACTTCATGATCGAGTTGAGCACCTCGATATCGATTGGCGACGCGTCCACGAGCAGGTAGCCGTCCTTTACCCAGGTATCCTGGTGATGGCGCGACGACAGATAAGTCGTGACCTCGACGCGCAAGCCCTTTGCGAGTTGGGCGTTCAGATACAGGTTGGCGACAGCGTTGTTGAATCCGTGTCCGAGGCCTATCAGCTGATTTGTGTTGACGCCGTTCACAAGATTGGGCGACGCCGTATTGCTGTGTTCGAGTCCCTGGAATTGCTGGGTGAACGCGGCGCCCAGCCCAATCTTGAAATTGGTGAAGGGAACAGTGTCATCCTTGGGCGGTTCGAACACGTTGATGCCGCGCTGATCGCGTGGGCGCAGGTGCTGAATCTCGATCAGCGGCACCAACGATGGATTTATCGTATCTGCGGCTGATGAGACTGCGCCGCTCTGAGAGGTGGCAACCGCGCTCTGCGCTGACAGCGACCCAATGGCGATGAAGCTCGCGGCGGCCACGGCGCAGTGACGTATGAGAGAAGCTTTCATAAAACGACTCCGAATAGGCGTTGAAGGTTTACAGATTCCTGCGCTACTGCTTTGGTGTTGCGGGTGCCGACCGGGTCGTTGGCGCTGCCGCCAGTCGGGTTTCGAGCTCTGTCATAGCGGATGCTACGGCAGCTGACGTCGCGTTGATCGTGAATTTCACTTTCAGCTCGTTTCCAACCCGTAGCGTACCGAGCATGAAGGTCGGCGGCTTGATGCCGAACTCGGTCATCTTGATGACCTGAGTGCCTGTCGCCGACACGACGCCCTCGCCGGAGCGCGTTGCCTTCACAGAGAGGGTTACTGGATTCTCCTTTCCGGAGATTGTCAGACTACCCTGCGTAGCGGCGGTGAATGCCGTGGCGGAGGCGCTGCCTGCAACGATGTCGTAGGTGGTGAGTTTGTAGACGACGTATGGGTATTGCGTCGCGTTGAGCGTCTTGCGCATGTTGTTCTCGAGCTCACCGCCGCAAGCGAGACTTTTCACCGGGATTACAACCTGAACGGCAACAAGCGGTCGAGCTATCGTTGAAAGGCTCGCCGTCTGATAGGCCGGATCGACGTCGATGTATGCCTGCATCGTCGTGGTGGTGCAGGTGAATCCATGCAGTGTGGATGTACCGTCGAACGTCAGTTGCGAACCGGGAGCAAGTTGCAACCGCACTGCGGATTTCGTTTGAGCGCCAGCCGCGGTGGAGAATGCGACCGCAAGCGCGCACACCTTCGTAAGAATGTTTTTCATGTTTGTTCCTTCCTCGTGAATGTGTCCCTGCTGTCTTGCGAGGTAAGGTTACGCCAGCCGGCGCGGTACATCTGTCAGCGCTACCCTGAATTGCTGTAGGGGTAGCGCTGATTTTCACGGAGGCATTCCCCTACGCGCGTTGTTGGTGGCGTGTGCGAGGATGAAAGCCGGGAAACTCCCTACAATCATTCCGGTATTCGCTGACAGATTCCGATAGCACTCCTGGAGAGATTACGGAGTCCAATCAGAGAGGATCCGATGTCCAGCCTTCAGAATACCGTCGAACGTGCGGCCAGCGCGGCTGGCCATTCGGAGACGTTGGCCCATCGCGGCTTGCGTCCTGCGCTCAGCCAGGTGTTTCCCTTGTTGCTCGCTGTCGGTAGTGACGAGTTTGCGGATGCAGCCATACGCGTCACGGCAGCGCTTGCACGCAAGAAGGGGGCGGTGCCCACGGTTGTTCAAGCACTTGGCGCGGACCGGGAGACCGAAAACGTGATTGCACCGTTTGTCGGTACCATTGTGGAGGCGTCGCTCAGTCCGGAGTTTCGCAGTGAGTGTCGCGATTCGCTACAGAAGCTGGTTGGATCGATCGCAGGGCCGGTCCAGTGGCGTTTTGAAGTTGATGACCGGGCGGCCGCGGACGCCGTGATGGATGTGGCGCGTCAGCTTCAACCCGAATTGATCGTTATGGGCCTGCGGCATCACGGCGTGCTGCACCGGGCAGTATCGCGGGACCTGCTTCGCGCTGTCGTTCGGAGCACGAGGCTCCCGGTTCTCGCGGTAAGGCCGGCTCTGTGGGACTTGCCGAGCCGGATAGTTGTGGCGGTTGATTTCGGAGAGGCCAGCATTCACGCCGCCCTTATGGCGCGCCAGCTCCTTGCGGCGGGTGGTGAGATGCATCTCGTGCACGTTGCTACTGATTACCCGGACGGGTCAGCGCAGTCAACAAATACCTTTGCGATTCGCGCGGGGCATTCGGTTCGTGAGCGACTTGACCGGTTGGCGGACGACCTCTCGCCGGAGCCGGGCATGACGATTGTATCGGAACCAGCCGATGGGGACACGGTACTGACTATAAAAGGCTGCGCGGAGCGGATAGATGCGGATCTCATCGCGGTGGGAAGCGATCATCATTCGCCGCTCGAGCGGTTGTTGTCAGGCAGTGTTTCCATGGCACTTGCGCACACCGCGCGATGGTCGATGCTGATTGTACCCGGTAGGTAGAGCAATTCAGCAAAGCATGTGTGCGGTTGGATGCAGGTCGGCTATCGCGCTGCGGACTCACATGGAAAAGGAGGACCAATGGATAAATCAACAGCGAAGGGGTACGTCGATGGTCTGGGCGTACTGCCGAAAGTTCCGCCAACCAAGGCTGATACCGGATTCGGCGTACTTGTCGCACTGACGAACGACGAGCGCGCGGCGGCGGCAACGGAAGTGGCGAGGGCGCTCAGGGAACGTAGGAGTGCAACTCCATACGTTGTCTATGTGATCGAGATTGGCGCTTCGATTCCGGAAGCCGCAATGGTGGCCGTTGCACTCGAGGCAGAGCTGCGCGATCCTGAAAGACGCGCGGTACAGGAAGCAGAGATGAAATCGGTGCTGCATCTGGACACTGGCGATACGGCCAAGTGGCCGTTCAGCATTGAGGTTGGAAGCGTAGCGTCGGTAGTTGTCGAGCAGGCGCAGAATCGTGGCGCCGAGTTGATTCTCATGGGTCTCAACCGTCATGCCGCGCTCGGGCGCGCAATAGGTCGGGACACCGTCCGAGAAGTGATGGCGATGGGGGGGATACCCGTGCTCGCGGTTCGGGATACGCTAACCGGCCTTCCGAAGCGCATCGTGGTGGCGGTGGACTTCAGCCGCGCGAGCATCCGCGCGGCGAAGTTGGCGCGCCGGCTGGTCGATGACGGCGGAGAGATACAACTCCTGTTTGTCGAGCCGGGTATTCTGGACGCAGGTGCGGAGAGTGCTGAGGGACTGCGACTGATCCAGAACAAGGGAGTGGAGGCTGCGTTCAGCGAACTTCTTGCCGAGCTCGAGGGTGACGGAACGGTCAGGATCAGCACCAGTGTGCTCAAGGGTGGTAGCCCGCCTGCCGAGATCATGAAATTCTGTGAGAATAGCCGGCCCGACCTCATCGCTGTGGGGAGCCAGCGGCACCGCTTTCTGGACCGGTTGTTACTCGGCAGCACCGCCCGAGCAATTGCGGCAGACGGAAGATGGTCGGTGCTGATTACTCCGCCGATGCGTGAGGAGAACAAATAGAATTCGGCGCGGGACGTCCGCCATCGAGGACCGGGCTCGATCCAGTGTTCCCGCACTAGACGTGCGGGGCTTGGCCGGTGACGATTCGCCAGGTATCACGTGCGATGAGCAGCTCCTCGTCGGTTGGTATTGTCCAGAGCTCGACGCGTGCACCGTCCCGGTCAAACCGACCTTCGGCGCCGCCCGAGAGAACGGCGTTGCGTGCCTGATCAGTCTGGATGCCCAGCCAATCCATTCCGGCGCATATCCGCTCTCGAACGTCGGGAGAGTTCTCCCCGATTCCGCCTGCGAAGACAATTGCATCGGCACCGTTCAGCGCGGCGATGTACGAGCCAATGTATTTCCGCGCGCGATAGCAGAAGATGTCGATCGCCAGCCGTGCTCGGCGATCGACATTGGTGCGCTCCTCATCGAGCAACTCCCGCATATCCGCGGTGAGGCCGGACACGCCGAGGAGACCGGACTGCTTGTTGAGCATGGCCTCGACTTCGTGAGGGCTCAGGCCTTCCTTCGACCCGATGAAGTCGAGAATGGCTGGATCGAGATCTCCGGACCGTGTGCCCATGACAAGCCCTTCGAGCGGAGTGAATCCCATCGATGTGTCGACTGACCGACCCGCAGCGATGGCGCACACCGACGCCCCGTTGCCAAGATGGAGAGTGATGATCTTCGTCTGCTCGCGCGTGCGGCCAGTGATCTGTCGATACCGATAGGCGATGTATCGGTGGGACGTGCCATGAAAGCCGTAGCGCCGCACCTTGTATCTGCGGTAATACTGATACGGTAGTGCGTACAGATACGCGGTTTCGGGAATACTCTGGTGGAAGGCAGTATCGAATACCGCTACCTGCGGCACGTCTGGGCCGAGGACAGAGGTGACCGCCGCGATGCCGCGCAGATTGTGGGGATTGTGGAGCGGAGCGAGTTCGATGAGCTCCTCCAGATCACGGCGTACATTGGCGTCGATACGGATGGATTGAGTGAAGCGTTCTCCACCGTGGACGACGCGATGTCCCACAGCTTCGATGTCTGCCATCGAAGTGATGTCCACGCCTGAGGCGGGGTCCGTCATCCATCTGATGACGTGGTCAATAGCTTCTGCGTTGTCACGGATCCGCATTGCGGTGCGCGACGGCTCTGCGGCGCCAGCGGTGAGGGTCACGATTGCCTCGCCACCTATGCGTTCGATCTGACCACGCGCAAGACGTTTATCCGCGTTCGAGTCTATCGCCGCCTGATCAGTCGCGATGAGCTGAAACTTCAGCGTGGAGGAGCCGACGTTGAGGACCAGTATTTTCACGCGCTGCCACCGTTCCAGCGCCAGTCGCGCACGTCCGGCATGTCGTCTCCAAAGTCAGTTACATACGCACGGTGCTCGGCTAGTTTCATGCGGAAATAGTCCGCTGCGATGGTAGCGGCCGGATCGTTGCGCAGCCGCGGAACCCGCGCGATCGCGTCCAGAGCGAGGTGAAAGCGGTCAAGATCGTTGAGCACGGTCATGTCAAACGGCGTCGTCGTGGTACCTTCTTCCTTGTAGCCGCGGACGTGCATGTTGTCGTGGTTGGTTCGGCGATATGTGAGGCGGTGAATGAGTGTTGGATAGCCGTGGAAGGCGAAGACTACGGGCCGGTCGGTCGTGAACATGCTGTCGAACTCCTCGTCGGAGACTCCGTGCGGATGTTCACTCATCGGTTGAAGGGCCATGAGGTCGACGACGTTCACCACGCGCATGCGGAGATTCGGGAGGTGGTGACGCAGCAGGTCGACCGCGGCAAGCGTCTCCATCGTTGGCACATCGCCGGCGCAACCGAATACGATTTCCGTGTCGCGGGAGCCATCATCGCGCATGTCGTTACTGGCCCAATCCCAGATGCCCAGTCCGCGCGCACAGTGCTGGGTCGCTGCCTCGATGCTCAGCCACTGTGGTTCCGGCTGCTTGCCGGCAACGACAACGTTTATGTAGTTGCGGCTACGGAGACAGTGATCGGCTACCGCCAGCAACGTATTGGTGTCTGGTGGAAGATAGATTCGTACGACATCCGCCTTCTTTGTCACCACATGGTCCAGAAATCCGGGGTCCTGATGGCTGTTGCCGTTATGATCCTGTCGCCAGACGTGCGATGTAAGGAGATAATTGAGCGATGCGATCGGCTTGCGCCAGGGGATCTTTCGCGATGTGGCGAGCCACTTGGCGTGTTGGTTGAACATGGAATCGACGATGTGTATGAATGCTTCGTAGCATGAAAACACGCCGTGGCGGCCTGTGAGCAGATAGCCCTCGAGCCATCCCTCGCACATGTGTTCGCTCAGCACCTCCATGACGCGTCCGTCGGGGCCCACGTGATCGTCGCTGGGAAGCACCTCTGCGGTCGATGTTCGGTTGGTGACTTCGAACAGGGCGTCAAGTCTGTTTGAAGTCGTTTCGTCCGGGCCCATCACGCGAAAGTTGCTCGAGCTCGCGTTCAGGCGCATCACGTCGCGCAACATGCGACCGAGCACACGCGTAGATTCGGCGTCGGTCGCGCCGGGTGCCGGGACATCGACGGCGTATTGCCGAAAATCGGGCATGACCAGATCCTTGAGGAGCAGGCCTCCATTCGCGTGCGGATTGGCGCTCATCCGACGCGCGCCCACGGGCGCGATGGATGCGATGTCGGCGAGCAGGGCCCCCGATTCATCGAATAGAAGCTCCGGTCGGTAGCTGCGCATCCAGTTCTCGAGGAGCGCGACGTGCGCCGGATTGTCATTGAAACCGGTTATCGGTACCTGGTGAGAACGGAACGAGCCCTCGGTCTGCTTGCCGTCGACAAACTTTGGGCCCGTCCAGCCCTTGGGTGAGCGGAGCACGATCATTGGCCAGGGTTCCCGGTGGCCGACGCCCCCCTTCCTAGCACGCTGCTGGATCTGTTGAATATCCGCCAGCAATCGGTCCATCGTTGCCGCCATCAGTTGGTGCATTACGGCCGGATCGTCGCCGGAAACGAAGCGCGGATCGTAGCCATATCCGCGGAGCAGTGAATCCAATTCCTCGTCGCCAATACGTGCAAGAACAGTGGGGCCGGCGATCTTGTAGCCGTTGAGATGAAGAATCGGAATCACTGCTCCATCGCGAGCTGGATTCAGGAACTTGTTGGAGTGCCAGCTTGTAGCGAGCGCCCCGGTTTCAGCTTCGCCGTCTCCAATTGCGCAGCACACGAACAGATCCGGATTATCGAATGCGGCGCCGTAGGCGTGCAATAGCGAATACCCGAGCTCACCACCTTCGTGTATGGAGCCCGGAGTTTCCGGTGCGACATGGCTTGGAATCCCGCCGGGAAAGGAGAACTGCTTGAAGAGCCGTTCCAGCCCCTGCACGTCGCGACTGATGTGGGGGTAGACTTCGCTGTAGGTCCCTTCGAGGTATGTATTTGCGACTACGCCTGGTCCGCCGTGCCCCGGTCCCGCGATAAAGATGGCATCAAGATCGTTGGCTTTGATCAGGCGGTTCATGTGCACATACATGAAATTCAATCCCGGTGTCGTCCCCCAGTGGCCGAGCAAGCGCCGCTTGATGTGGTCGACCGAGAGTGGCTGACGGAGCAGCGGATTTGCAAGCAGGTATATCTGACCGACCGACAGATAGTTGGCGGCTCGCCAGTAGGCATCGATCAGACGCGCCTCATCCGGGCCAAGCGGACCGGGAGCGACGACCGCGCCTTCACGTCGCGTCGGATCATGCGTACGTTCTGTAGATGTCCGGCTTTCCATGTGCGTCATGTTGGTTCACTCACTCGGGTTCCAAGTCAAATGCAAAAATCGTCATCTGAACCGCCGCGGCTGTCCGATCTTGCAGGCAGGCCAACGAGCCGCCGGGCCTTCATCGCGCAGGCATCGGCGCTTGGAATTGCAATTCCAGGATTGAGCATGGCGCTCGAGGCATGTGCAAAACCGGAGCCCAGCCCTGCAGGAACGAGTGGAAACGTCGCAACGACGGGCGCGGCCGCGGCGCCAACTGCCGAAACAAACCGTCCACAGAAGCCGCACCTGCCCAATCCTGACAGCAAACTCGATAGCTCACTAAAGCACGGGTCGCATCCTCTCTCCTCGACACCCGGGTCGACGGCTGGAGCGACGAGCGTGATGTACAAGCGATATGACCCGGAGCTTCCGCCACTGTCATCCGAGAGGATCAAGAAAATCACGATGACGGTGCGCGAAGTACCAGTTCGGATCCTGCCGGACACCGTCGTCGCTGCGTGGACCTTCGACGGCGACATTCCGGGACCGTTCGTGCACGTTCGCCAGGGCGACACTGTCGACTTCACGCTTGTCAACAAGGGGACGTTGCCACACTCGATGGATTTCCATGCGGCGCAGATAAATCCCAAGGTTGCCTTTCGATCGGTGCCCCCAGGTCAATCTGTTTCATATTCGTTCAAACCCAAATACGCCGGCGCGTTCCTGTATCACTGTGGCACGTCGCCAGTGCTCATGCATCTCGGTTCAGGGATGTTCGGAGCCATCATCGTCGATCCGCCGACGCCGCTTCCTCGAGCCCGGGAATTCGTTCTGGTGCAGAACGAATTCTACCTCAGCCCGCCCAAGGATGGTGTCGCCGCTTTCGACTACTCGAGGATGCTGTCGTCCGAACCCGACCTGACGGCGTTTAATGGACGACCGTCGCAATATTCCACGGAACCGATCCACGTGAAGCGGGGCGATCGGGTGCGTTTCTACGTCGTTGTCGCAGGCCCCACGCAGGCGTGCGGCTTTCACGTCGTAGGTGAACAATTCGACACCGTCTACCTTGGCGCCCCACCGGGAAATGCGATACATGGTGTGCAGACCTTCAACGTTGCACCCGGCGGCGGCATGATCTTCGAGCTCATTGCCGACGTCCCGGGCGAGTTCGTATTTGTAAATCACAGCTTTGGCCACGGTCAGAAGGGAGCGATGGGAACCCTGGTCGTCGACGAATAGCATCGGCCGAAGCCGATTCGAGGCCGATCGATGGTCATGCCGCCGGCGGAGTTCGAGTCGTACCGGGGCGCGGCGCAATTGTCGCGATGATCACAAGTGTCCCGCTATCCGCGCGCATCCCGTGCAGTTCGCCTGGTTCATACGCCGCTATGATACCAGCACCGACTTGCTGTTCCGTCACCACGCCGTCAACCGGGCCGGAAATGAAACCGGCTCCACGCACAACGGTGAGCACGACAGTTGAGTCGCTTTTGTGCAGTGATACTGTCTGACCGGCGTCGATTCTGAAGACGACAATCCGCGCGTCATCAGAATCGTAAAGTATTGTGGTCGAGGCGCGATCTGCGTTTGGCGGCACAGCTTCGTCGGCAATCTTCAACGCATTGCTGATCTGCATTACGGCGCGCTGGTGACGTTGTTGGCCTGCGCCCCGATTGCGAGGGTGAGCGCCTTCAGCAGCTCCTGAGGGTCGGCTCCGTCCCGGACGGCCGCGTCGCTGATGGATGCCGCCCCGCCACAGCATGCATCGATTCCAAACTTGTTGAACACGGCTGTCGTCGACGGATACTCTCGCAGCGTCTGATTAACGATCGACCCAAGGTTGATAGCCTCGGCGATCCCTGATGTTGATGGCATCCTGCTGTCCTCGTATTGGTGAAGTCTCGCGCGCGAATGTGCACGTGCTCAACGCCGCGATAACGGCGGCTCACTCAAGGTACGCTGGCCTGTTCGACATCGGTGTCAGCATTTCCCTGAGATCTGCCTGCCCCTTGCCTGACAGAGAATCCGGGGATGCCTGACTGTCCGGGAAATGCCGTGCCCGTACGTTCACTGAAGAGAGTTTGCCATTGAAGTTCTCATCCGTGGACGCGGATTCCGCGCCACCCGACCACCGTGCGAGGCAGTGTATGAAGGCAGCATCTATCAGACGGTTTTCACTGGGCATGTATGTCGCGGCTATCCTGGCTGCGCTCGCCTATGCGTGCGCGCCGAGCGGCAAGTCAAATTCATCTGGTGGGTTGCTTGCTGGTGATGCAGCGACCCGAACGTATGTGCCACCTGGATCATACGATGAGTACTACGCCTTCCTCTCCGGCGGCTTTAGCGGGCAGGTAACTGTGTATGGTCTCCCGTCGGGTCGGCTGTTCAAGCAGATCCCGGTCTTCTCGCAGTTCCCGCAGACGGGCTACGGCTACGACGAGGACTCCAAGGCGATGCTCAACACTACGTTCGGATTCGTTCCGTGGGACGACTCGCACCACACCGAGATGTCGCTGACGAACGGCGTGCCGGATGGTCGCTGGCTCTTCATCAACGGCAATAACACACCGCGTATCGCGCGCATCGATCTGAAAAAGTTCGAGACCGAAGAGATACTGCAGATTCCAAACGCAGCCGGCGGTCACGCGTCACCGTTCGCGACGCCGGACACCAAATACGTAGTCTCGGCGACGCGCTTCAGCGTGCCCATCCCGCAGAACGACGTCCCCATCGATAGCTACAAACAGAACTTCAAGGGGACAATAACCTTTGTAACCGCAGACAAGCCGGGCAAGATGGATGTCGCCTTCCAGATAATGATGCCTGGTTACGACTACGACCTCGGTCATGCCGGAAAGGGCCCATCAGATGGCTGGTTCTTCTTCACGACGTACAATTCCGAAGAGGCGAATACCAAGCTCGAAGTAAACGCGTCGCAGGCGGACAAGGACTACATCGCCGCGATCAACTACAAGCGCGCCGAGCAGTGTATTGCCCAGGGGAAGGGAAAGAAGTTCGGCGGCAGTTACGTGCACAACTACGTCGACCCAGCCACTCGGATCGCGACGAGCGAGACCAAGACGGGCGTGACGATGCTTTATCCAGCCGACTGTGACGGGCTGGTCTACTATCTGCCGACACCGAAATCGCCGCACGGCGTGGATATCGACCCGACAGGCGAGTACATCGTCGCCGGCGGAAAGCTCGCAACTGTAATCCCCGTGCATTCCTACACGAGGATGGTGAAGGCAATCGCCGACAAGCAGTTCGAGAAGACGATCGATGGAATTCCAGTTCTCCGGTACGACGCCGTGGTCGCTGGCGAAGTCAAGAACCCGGGCCTCGGTCCACTTCACACCGAGTTCGACGGGAAGGGAAACGCCTATACGTCGATGTTCATCTCGAGCGAAGTCGTCAAGTGGAAACTGGGTACCTGGCAGGTTCTCGATCGAATCCCGGTCTACTATTCGGTCGGGCACATCATGATCCCGGGTGGCGACAGCAAGCAGCCATGGGGCAAGTATCTTGTCGCGCTCGACAAGATCACCAAGGACCGCTATCTGCCGACCGGACCGGAAGGATCGCGCTCGGCGCAGCTGATAGACATCAGCGGCGACAAGATGAAGATGCTGCTCGATTTCCCGACGATGGGTGAGCCGCACTATGCGCAGGCGGTTCCGGCAAGCCTGCTCCAGCCGGGATCCGTCAAGTTCGAGAAGCTGACCGACAATAAGAACCCGAACGTCACGACGTCGGAGGCGACGGGCGGTATCACGAGAAAGGGCAAGCGTGTGGACGTGAAGATGATCGCCATCCGCAGTCACTTCGCGCCGGACAATCTCGAGGGTATCGAGCTCGGCGACACGGTTTACTTCCACGTCACCAACATCGAACAGGACTGGAACATCGCACACGGATTCGCAGTCTTCGGCGCCAACACGTCGGGCGTCACACTTCCCCCGGGTGAAACCAGGACCGTGAGATGGGTGCCCCAGGCAACCGGCATATATCCGTTCTATTGCACGGACTTCTGCTCTGCGCTACACCAGGAGATGCAGGGATACGTGCGGGTGTCAGCGCCGGGACTGCATGTGCCGCTTTCAGCCAACGTGAGCAAGATCGCACAGACACAGAAGGGCACGTTGCCATCCTCCTCCGGGGAGCGCAAGTAATGATGGAAACTCAGGCGGGTACGAGCTATTTCGAGGCGCGCTCGGCGCCTGTGGCCGTCGGCTCCACGATCCCCGCGCTTGCGCGCGGGGATCGGCGCATGCCGCGCATCGCGCGCGTCCTGACGGCGCTTGCATCGCTCACGCTACTCGGGCTTTTCGTGGTTCCGTTGTGGCGCGTGCAGCTGGTCGCGCCACAGTATCCCGAAGGACTCGGGATGCGAATCGGGATAAGCGACGTACGCGGCGTGACAGTGAACGACCTGAATAACATCAATGGCCTGAACCATTACATCGGAATGAAGCGCATCACTCCCTCGGCGATTCCCGAGCTGCGCTACATGCCGTGGATCGTTGGTGGGCTGGTATTGCTTGGTCTTGGCGTAGCTGTTCTCGCGCGCCGCGGGCTCCTGATTGCGTGGGTGACGACCTTCCTTGCTGCTGGAATCGCCGGACTACTCGACTTCTGGCGCTGGGAATACAATTACGGACATGACATCGATTTCGCTCATGCGATAATCAAGATACCGGGAATGAACTACGAGCCCCCGCTGATTGGTGTCAAGCAGTTGCTGAATTTTACCGCGGTGTCGTGGCCAGACATTGGTGCGTGGCTCGCGTTGGCGGCATTCGGCCTCGGCGCTCTTGCCCTGGTCGTCACAGTTCGGGCGAACGGCACGAGGCCGTCGGCCAGTCGGGCGGCGTAACGTGACCCGTTATCGTGCGCGCAGCATCATCACAGTCCTCGCGACCGCGGCGCTTGCGATGGTTCTGCTCGCGCCCACGTCGGGACCCGCCGCGGCACAGGGCGGCACGGGAAGCAACCGAGCGGAGTCGGCGGTGATCAACGTATCGACCGATGGACCGGTGCGAAGCCTGCGGGCCGCGCTTGGTCTCGTCGCGCGTGGTGGTACGATCATCGTCCATCCGGGCGTTTACAGGGACACGACGATCGTGGTCGCGATACCGGTCACCATCATCGGCGAAAGGTTTCCCGTACTGGATGGCGAATCCAGGCGACAGATCATGACTGTGACGGCCGACGGGGTCACCATTCGCGGGCTCGACTTCCGCAACGTTGGCGTTGCCTATACCGAGGATCTTGCCGCCATCAAGATCGTACGGGCGCGGGATTGCGTTGTAGCCGACAATCGGATCGAGAACGCGTTCTTCGGCATCTATCTGCAGGAAGCCTCGAACTGCACGGTCGAGCGCAACGTCCTCGTCGCATCACATCTTCGCGACGCGACGTCCGGCAACGGAATTCACCTCTGGCACTCACGTGACATCACCATCGTGGGTAACCGGATCTCCGGGCAGCGCGACGGGATCTACTTCGAGTTTGTGCGACAGGCTCACGTGCGCGACAACCTGAGCGAGAACAACATACGCTATGGGCTGCATTTCATGTTCTCGGACAGTTGCGACTATGAGAACAACACGTTCCGCCACAACGGTGCCGGCGTCGCGGTCATGTACACGCACAATGTGCGGATGGTCGGGAACCGTTTCCTGGACAACACGGGCGCTGCAGCGTATGGACTGCTGCTCAAGGAGATCTCCGACAGTCAGCTCATAGGCAATACATTTGCGCGCAACACGTCTGGATTGTATGCAGACGGTGCGACCAGACTCGATGCACGTCACAACACCTTTCTGGACAATGGCTGGGCGTTGAAGCTGCAGTCCAGCACCGAGGACGCGGTGTTCTCAGGCAACAACTTCGCGGGAAACACGTTCGACGTGAGCACGAACAGTCGCTCTACAAGCTCGAAGTTCAGCGGCAACTACTGGTCGGCCTACGAGGGTTACGATCTTGACGGAGACGGAAAGGGTGATGTACCGCACTATCCGGTGCGGCTCACATCGGTTGTAGTCGCGCAGAACGAGCCGGCTCTGATTCTGTTGCGAAGCAACTTTCTGGAACTGCTCGATGCGGCCGAGCGCGTGTTCCCAGCGCTTACGCCGGCGACCCTGGCGGACGCCGCGCCTTCCATGCGATGGATCAAATGAACCAGCCAAAGATTCGGATATCCAATTTATCCAAGCGTTTCGGTGGCCTCCCGGTGCTCCGGTCGGTCGATCTGGTCGTGCGGGCCGGACGAGTGATAGCGATTGTCGGCCCTAATGGAGCCGGCAAGACGACGCTCATCAAGTCCGTGCTCGGGTTGACGAGACCCGACTCGGGGAAGATCGTGGTCGATGGTGCCGACGTGGTTGGTGGCGATGCGTATCGCGCGCGAATCGGATACATGCCTCAGATCGCGCGATTTCCCGAGAACCTCACCGGCGCGGAGCTGATCAGGATGCTGACCGACCTTCGCGCGCGCACTTCTGAGCTGGATGTGGAGCTGATTGAGTCATTCAACCTTGGCGCTGCATTGGACCAGCCGCTCCGCGTTCTGTCCGGCGGGACAAGACAGAAGGTAAACGCGGCCATGGCATTCCTGTTCTCGCCCGATCTGTTGGTGCTCGATGAAGCTACTGCGGGCCTGGATCCGTTGGCGAGCAGCATTCTCAAGGACAAGATTCTCGCCGACCGGGGAGCGGGCAAGACAGTCGTGGTGACGTCGCACATCATGAATGAGGTCGAGGAGCTGGCCGACGACGTTGCATTCATGCTCGATGGGTGCGCCGCATTCGTGGGCACGCTCGACGAGCTCAAGCGGATAACCGCCCAGGCGACACTCGAGCGCGCGGTGGCGACGATGATGTCACGCGGCTGGGTCCAGGTGGCGGCATGAACACGATCTACAAGGTGCTCAAGTACCAGGCACGTGATGCGGTGCGAAGCCGCTGGCTGATCGCCTACGCGATATTCTTCGCGTTGATTACGGACGGCCTGCTTCGATTCAGTGGCGACCCCGTAAAGGCACAGCTCAGTCTTGTGAGCGTCGTGCTGTTCGTCGTTCCGCTGGTCGCGATCGTATTCGGAACTGTCTACCTGTACAATGCGCGCGAATTCATCGAACTGATTCTCGCGCAGCCCGTGAATCGTGTGCAGACATACGTGGGGCTTTATCTGGGCCTCGCACTTCCGCTGACGCTCGCGTTTGTCTTCGGTCTCGGATTTCCGTTCCTGCTTCACGGCATTGACGCGGAGGCTTGGACGACGCTGCTTGCGCTTCTAACGGCTGGCATCGTGTTGACCGGCGTATTCACGGCGATTGCCAGCCTGATCGCGGTAAGGTGCGAAGATCGTCTTCGCGGACTCGGGACGGCGATTGCGGTGTGGCTCCTGCTCACAGTCGTGTATGACGGGTTCGTGCTGTTCGTCCTTGCGGTGATGTCGGACTATCCGCTCGAGCGGGCGACGCTCGCGATGATGATGGCGAACCCGATCGACCTGGCACGAGTCGGCCTGCTGTTGCGGTTTGACGGCGCCGCAATGATGGGCTACACCGGTGCCGTATTCCTCAAGTTCTTCGGCAGCACGTGGGGATCGGCAATCACGATCGCCGCGCTGGCCGCCTGGGTGTCGGCACCAATAGCGCTGGGTATGCGCGCCTTTCAGCGCAAAGATTTCTGAATAGCAGTTGCGGGACCCGAATCAACCACTCACCACTCAACAAAGAGACAATAGTGCAACACACTCGTACGATAGTCGGACTCGCAGTCGCCTCGCTTCTCGCAATAGGGTGCGGCGGTAAGGAAAATGCATCATCGTCTAGCGAGGAGAATGCGGCGGCGCCAGCGGCTGCGTCTGGCGGCGGCCCGGTCGCGACACCTACGGGAAAGGTAGTAGTCGTCGAACTCAACAGCGATGCGCAAGGCAATTACTTCAAGCCGGCAAAGTTCGAAGTCCACCGCGGCGACATCATCCGCTTTACCTTGAAGAGCGGAGTTCACAACGTGCACTTCCTGCCCGACTCCAACCCGGGGAAAGTGAACCTTCCGCCGGCGAGCGATCTGTTGCAGCTTCCGAATCAGACGCTGGACATACCGGTCAACTTCGCACCCGGAAAGTATTATTTCCAATGCGATCCGCATGCGGCACTCGGAATGATGGGACACGTGGAGGTTGAACGCTGAGCAGCCACCGCAAGGGCAGCGAGCCGGATGCAGGCGGTTTTCGGAAGCTGCTTGGACACCCGGCTCTAGTACCAGGGGTCGCGGCCGCGGCTGTATTCGCGGGCCTCATTGCCTGGGCGTTCAAGCTGCCGCTGTGGCCTGATCGCATCTGGCTCACTGCGCTTGTCGTGACCGGTGCGGCTGTCGTCGGACGCACCGTCAGAGGTGCGATTCGGGGGCGCTGGGCGTCGGATGTGGTTGCGACGCTCGCAATCGTAACAGCTGCCGTCATGAACGAACCTCTAGCCGGTCTGATCGTCGTCGTCATGCAGACGGGAGGCGAGGCTCTGGAGCGTTACGCTGAGGGTCGAGCATCACGTGCCGTTCAACAACTCGAGGCGGACCGGCCCAAGTCGGCGCATATAATTCGCGCTGGCGAGATCGTTGACATACGGGCCGACGAGGTTCAGGTCGGCGACACGGTAATCATCCGACCGGGCGAGCTCGTTCCGTGCGACGGCATCGTGCTGGAAGGGTCGTCGGAGCTGGACACGTCGATGCTTACCGGCGAATCAGTGCCGCGCGCAGTCGGGCCTGGCGTGCAGGTGAGCAGCGGCAGCATCAACAGTGACCGGCTCTTCCGCATGCGCGCGATCGCGATCGCGGAGGCGAGTCAGTACGAGCGAATAGTACAGCTCGTGCGCTCCGCTCTGGAAACGAAGGCGCCGTTCCAGCGAATTGCGGATCGTTACGCCGTCTGGTTCACGCCGATCACTCTCGTTGTAGCGACAGTCGCTGCTGTAACTTCTGGCGACTATCAGCGGTTTCTTGCGGTGCTCGTCGTTGCGACCCCGTGCCCACTGATCCTCGCCCCGCCGATAGCCATAATCGGTGGGATCAACCGCGCGGCGCGGCGCCAGATCATTGTGAGGAATGGCGCCGCGATAGAGCGTCTTGCCGACGCGAACGTCGCAGTGCTCGACAAGACCGGCACGCTCACCCTGGGGAAACCGGTGGTACGCGCGGTGTTGCCGTCAGCATCGTTCGAACGCGCTGACGTGCTGCGCCTGGCTGGCGCGGTGGAGCAGGGTGCGGGGCATCTTCTCGCGCGGACTCTCGTGGACGCGGCCAGAGCTGAGAACTCGACGCTCCCGGCGGTCCGCGACGTTGTCGAGGCGCCCGGGAGTGGCGTTTCCGGAATCGTGGGTGACGATGAAGTCGCCGTTGGCGCTCACAATTTCATCAGAACCAAGCTGATCGCCGATGCGGACAACGTCATTCCCGAGGATTCGTCGGTCGGCCTCAGGGCGTACGTCGCAATTAATGGCAGATTCGCGGGCGTTGTCGCGTACGACGAGCAGCTGCGCGACGACGTGCCGGCAATCCTCCAGGATCTCAGATCACTCGGCGTTCAGCGAACGCTGCTCCTGTCTGGTGATCATGGAGACAACGCGAAGTCGATCGCGGCTGCACTCGGTATCAGCGAGGCCCGCGGTGACATGAAGCCGGAAGACAAGGTCGCCGTAGTCAAGGAGCTCACCGCGGCGGGCAATCGAGTGCTGATGGTCGGCGACGGAACGAACGACGCTCCCGCACTCAGTGCGGCAACTGTCGGCATCGCGCTCGCCGGTCACGGTGGCGGCGTTACAGCAGAAGCCGCGGACCTCGTGATTCTCGTCGACGAACTGAACCGCCTTCCCATCGCGATCCGGATCGCGCGCAGAAGCATCAGGATCGCGAAACAGAGCATCTGGGCCGGCCTCGGACTGAGCGCAGTCGCGATGGTGTTCGCCGCTGTCGGCAGGATCGATCCGATTCCCGGTGCGCTGCTTCAGGAAGTGATCGACATCGCTGTGATACTCAACGCGCTGCGTGCAAGCGCGGGTCCGAGAGCCGGCTCAGAGTCCAAGCAGGTAGCTGACGACGTCCGCCGCAGCGTAGCGCTTGCGTGAGCCGAGGAAGGTCTGAATTCCGAGCAGGTCATCGCCGCTAGTAAGGAGGGGCGGCTCCTCGACGCCGTCGCCGCGCAGTTGTGCCTGAGCAATGTTTGCCGTCAGACCGTTGCACAGACACTCGCGTCCTTCCGTATCTGAAACCGAGCCGCCCTTCTTTACATACGCGTCCACTGGCTCAGCCGGACAGCGATATCCGATCCGTCCATTTGGGTCGCGGTAGGCAGTGCGAAGGTAGCCGAGGTCACACTTGCGAACTCGCCGCGGTGCGTCGGAATTGTCGCTCGGCAAGCGCACGACCTTGAACGGATATCCCGTTGGCGATGCGCGCGGATCCGTCACGATGTCCACTTCCCCCCGCGATGCGTGGTAGAGCACTTCCTGCTTGAGTACATCGGCAATTCCGGACTCGTCGCAGTATGCGAAGAGCGTTCCGACCTGAATACCAGCGGCACCTGCAGCGCGAGCCTCCGCGAGCTTTTCCGGCGAGCCAGCGCCGCCGGCTATCCAGAACGGAAGTCCCAACTCGGCGATACGCGTGAGGTCGACGACGTCGCGGTCGCCATATATCGGCTCGCCGCGATCGTTCAGATGCGGCTCACCACGAGGTGGTGCATTGTGACCGCCCGCGGTCGGTCCTTCGACGACGAATCCGTCCACTCGGCCGTTTGCCTTGCGCGCAAGTGTCATTGCAAGTGACGTGGCCGCAACGATCGCGATGAACTGCGGACGCTTCAAGGGGATCGATGGATCGACACCGTGGGCCGCTGGGTCAAAGGTCAGGTATTCTGCTTCAGTGGACGGCAGACCCTCGACATCGAACCGTATTGAAGCCATACGATGCTCCGAGAATGCGTCGAGGACACCGGGGATTTCGCGCGGGATGCCGGCACCCATCAACACGTAGTCGACACCGGCGAGCATTGCGCCGCACAGTGACGCCAGGTTCGGCAACTGAACCTTGGTGAGAAGGTTGACACCGACGACGCCGTCGTGTCCTTCTTTCGCCAGATACACTTCGGCAAAATTCGCAAGCATTGTGACCTGCTGGCGCGCGACGCTTACGAATTGTTTGTACATGGGAAGCATCTTGTACGGCTGGCCGGGTGCTCTGCCTTCAGGAAGGAAGTAACGATGCAGCACCTCCTCCCCAACACTCGCAATCGGGAATTGCGAGATCGCACGCCGCATGTGGCCACCAGGATCGCCGTCCTGAAGGCGGCGCACAAGGACTGTATCCAGCGCGGTCCCGGAAACGACACCCAGATTCCCACTCCTCGAAACGGCGCGCGCGAGCACCCAGTTTGAAACACCAACTCCCATTCCGCCCTGAATGATTGACGGAGGGGTAATGTTACGCTGTACAGTAGTCATGCCGTTGGAACCTACGGCTTGATCACCAACTCATTCAGTCGGGATAAGCTGGAAAAAACATAGGGGAATCCCCGACGATAGCTCAGTCGGCAGTGCGTCGTAGTTGTTCCCAGAGCCGGGAGCGCTCGGCGGTAATTGCGTTGGGCGGATCGATTACGTACCACACCGGTATCGGCCCGATTGGCGTGCCGGCGCCGTAGTGACTGCCGGGCGAGTGGTCGTCGGAATCAGCGTCGGAAGCACCGACTCGGCGCGTGGGGTAGTGTACGAGAAGCTCCCCATCACGGATGGAGAATCCAAGGCCGGTTGAATCAATCAACATGAGCGTCTCGTCACAGATTGCGCGCGGCGGCTGCGGGCGTGGTGAGAATGAACGTCTTCACGAGCGCGAAGGCAAAGAGGACGATCAGGATCGTCTGAATCGCGACGGTCTCGGCCGTCGGAAAGAGCCCGAGCCATGAAATATCCGGAAAGTGCCGCAGTGGCGTCATGGATACCACATTTCCCTCCTGCAATTCTCGAATCCCGCGACCTGCGAAGACAAATGCCATGTAGTAGAGCAGCAGACTCGTTATGGCAAAAAACGGACGCAGCGGAATCTTGATGCCAAATCGATAGAACAGCACAAAGACTATCGCGAGCGCAACTGATCCAGCGACGATACCGAGCAGCAATGGCAACGCGGTCTCGTTTGCCTGACTGAAGAGCGCCTGATAGAACAGCGCAGTCTCCGCGCCTTCACGATAAACTGCGAGGAACGCGACCAGCATCAACGCGCCGCCACCGCCGTGTTCGAGTGCCGAGGAGACTTTGTGTGCAATGAATTTCTGCCATTTTACTGCCTCGACTTTCGATATCAGCCAGTAGCTCACGGAGAACAATACGACGACCGCAAGCAGCAACGACACCGCCTCGACGATCTCACCGCTGGCGGGAATCGCGGCGAACGCCGTCTTGATTATGATCGCGGTTACGAGGCTCGCGATCACTCCAAGAGCTACGCCAATCCATATCGAGCGCAATTGCTGCCGGTTGCCCGTCTTGATCAGAAACGCAACCACAGCGCCGACCACGAGGATCGCCTCGAAACCTTCGCGCAGTATGATGAGAAATGATTGCCAGAATGTTGCGACCGCATTCTCACCGGTTTCACCAGCCAGGGCGACGACGCGGGGGAGCGCTTCCTCGATCGCATCATGCGCCAGTCTTGCGGATGAAACGTCACCGGTGCCAACTGCAATCTTGAAGTCTGCGAAGGACCGCTCGAGCGATGTCACCTGTCCAGGATCCTTGGCGCGAACGATCGACTCGAGTGGCTCGAACGCGAGGTACGCATCGAATGCGGCGTTGCTTGCGGCGCTCGTGTTGCCGCGGCTGGAGAGCAGCCGTGCCGAGTCGAGCAGCGCGAGTATCGAAGCTGAAACGGCGCTCGGATTCGAACGCGTGGCAACATTCGACGGTACGGACATCTGCTGCCCGCGCAATGCGAACACGTAGTTGATGACATTCCAGCGCTGTTGCGCTGAGAGCGACGTGCCAAAGGCAGGCATTGCCGTGCCACGAACCCCCACTGAAATGACATCGTAGGCGAGGAGCGACGTGAGGCCCGGCGTCGCCGCTGGGCTTCCGATTTTGGGTACGGCAGTGGAAAGTCCGTGCGCCATTGGCCCGTCGCCCATCGCCGTGGCTCCGTGGCAGGATGCACAGTTCTGCGAGAAGATCTGCCTTCCTGCGGCGGTATCCAGTGGCGCTGACGGCAGTTCCCTCATTCCTTCATCGCCAAGAGTCGCGAGCACATGGGCGCGTAGCGGCGCAAGTGCGGACGGAGCTTGCCGCGATACGACGGCGCTTATCAACGAGTCAAGCGCCGAGCGCGCAGCGGCCGCGTTTGCGCCGCGCAGCTGTGCGGCGACCTTACGTGCGTCCTGCAGAAAGCCAGTAGTCTCGTCGTACTCCTGTGCCGAAATGATCCGGCCGCGCTCGTCCACCGCCATGCCGTACTCGGCGACAGCCACGGAAACGATGTTCGCGAGCCTTCGAGCTCCGGAATCCTGAGCCGCGCCGCGCACCGGCACCAGCGTCGATCCAAGCAGGAGAGCTGAAATAACGGAATTTCGTATAAGATCGAGCTTCGAAAGCATATCCGATAAAAACTATCGGATTACCCTGGATGCGCTACCGCTC
>DATBNQ010000090.1:0-47928 GCA_036554185.1 Gemmatimonadaceae bacterium
CAGCGACGTCGACCCGCTCTGGTTCTGAATCACTATCTCCGCAGCTTCGCGGAACAGCTTGTCGCGATCGCCGTCGTCGCCGTTCTCACCATCATCGCCGCCGTTCGCGCGCTCGGCTTCGAGTCTGCGAACCGCTTCCAGGATGTCGCTCTCGCTCGGCACTTCTTCAGGCGCGGCGAGGCCGGACGCGCGCGCCTTCTTGCGCGCCTCGAACCAGCCCATCAGGTGCTCCGTATCCTCGCTCGAGATATACGCCCCCTGCAATCGTGCAGGCTCTGACTTTCCAGGCGGTATGAACAGCATGTCGCCGTTTCCAAGCAGCGACTCGGCGCCCATTCCATCCAGAATCGTGCGACTGTCGATCTGACTCGCGACACGGAATGCGATCCGGCTCGGGAAGTTTGCCTTGATCAGTCCCGTAATCACGTTCACGCTCGGCCGCTGCGTCGCGAGTATCAGGTGAATCCCGATCGCGCGTGCCTTCTGCGCCAGCATCGCGAGTGGCGTCTCCACCTCGCCCTGTACCGTCATCATCAGATCCGCAAGCTCGTCGATGATCACGACGATGTACGGCAACACGTCGTCCTTGTACTCGAGATCCTCGAATGCGACGTTCGGCGTCTTCGGTTTCCTGAGCGGTGCTTTTTCCGTAACCTTGCGGTTGAAGTCCTGAATGTTGCGCGCATTGTTTGCGGCCAGCAGCTCGTAGCGCGACTGCATCTCGTACACGGCCCACTTGAGCACGGCAGCCGCGTCACGATTATCGGTGACGACTTTATGCCGCAGATGCGGGATCATGTTGTACACGGACAGCTCGACCATCTTCGGGTCGACCATCAGGAACCTGAGCGTGCGAGGAGTGTGACGGTACAACAAGCTGGTGATCAGCGTGTTGACGCAGACCGATTTTCCCGATCCTGTCGCACCGGCAATCAGAAGGTGCGGCATCTTCGCGAGATCGGCGATCACAGGCTTGCCAGCGAGGTCCTTGCCGAGCGCGATCGGAAGCGCGGCGCGCGCATTCTGGAAGTCGGGCGACTCGAGCAGCTCGCGGAACATCACCATCTCGGGAATCGGATTCGGAACTTCGACTCCGACCGCTCCCCTTCCCGGGATTGGCGCAACGACACGAATACTCTGCGCGCGCATGGCGAGAGCGAGATCATCCGCGAGGTTCGCGATCTGCCGCACCTTCACGCCAGGTGCGGGCTCGATCTCGAATTGCGTCACCGCCGGCCCCGTGGTGCGGCCGACCAGCTCTCCGTCAACGCGAAATGTTCGCAGCGCGTCCATCAACCGTTGCCCCGCAGCGTCGAGATCACGTCGATTGGCGTCGGCGTTGCGCGGTTCCGGCGCAGTCAGAAGATCCGGTGTCGGGAGATCAGCGTCGTCGAACCGCTCGTGCGATACATCAGACGCCTCGATTGCGGCCGCGACACGATCCTCCCTTCCGCGGCGATGTCTGGTCTTGTCCTTCTTCAGCTCGAATGGCGCAGACAACGACTCGTCGATCACCGGCATCTCCTCCGGATCGGGCTCCAACTGTTGCGCCAGCAACTTCTGCTTGCGGACACGCGGCGGCTTGTAGGTGTCGTCCAGCGCTGCCGCCTGTTCCACAATCGCCGCCGGCTTCGCATCGCGACCGACCAGCATGCGAATGGGATTCCACGAAAGCGTGGCCGCGGCGAGCACGCTCAATACAAGCACGAATATGAGCCAGGCGCCGACGGGGCCCGCGACCATCGTCGTGTAGAATGCAATCAGGCCGCCGATGACCCCCGAAAACACGTTGCTCTCGCGCGTTGCACCCATCGCGAGCGCGACGCCGAATGGCAGCACGATCACCATTCCGAGCAGAAAGATGAGCCAGGAGCGATCCTTTCCGCCGCTCAACCGGCCGAAAACTCGCAGGGCGTGAACGCCGAGGGCAATCGGGAGCAGGGCGGCACCAGTCCAGCCGAATACAGTTATGAGCGCCCACGCCACGTATAAGCCGACCCAGCCGAAGCTCCCGCCCGCGGCGGGCACGTTTCGGAACTCGGTCCAGCCGTGCAGCATCAGAGCGCCTGCGAGAAATACGGCGAGCAGCAGCAGCGCGATCGCCTGCACCTCCCTCTTGAGCGCGCTATCCGTCACGTCATCGCTCCCGATCGGAACCAAGCCTGGTTATCTGGCGCTCCGTGAATACTGGCACGATTGGATATGCGTCAACAGCAGCGCAGAGCGCAAGATCTCCCTGGAATCCGGCATCCGAAAGTGCGCGACCATGAGCAGAGTCGCGAAAGACGGAACCGATGTCATCGCCATAGTTCCGGGCGAGCAGAGCGCACGAATGAGCTGCGTCGTTCATCGCTACGCCGGAAAGTCGCTTGGTGACCATTCGCACGTAACGACCCGCGCACGCAGCGTCTTCAAGCGCGTAGTGTCCGTCCTGACCCGAACAGGCGATCGTCACGTCGGTGCCGGCCCGAAGCGCGGTGCGCAGCATCGCGGTGACTACCGAGAGATTCACATATGCGGCGACGACTATGTCGGCGGCGCCCTGGGCGCCGACCAGCGCGCGCGTTCCGTTGGTCGTCGTCAGCAGAACCGTCATTCCACCAACCGCTTCCGCAGTGAACTGCGCCGGAGAATTGCCGAGATCGAAGCCTTCGATCGGAAGCATCTTTCGCTCGCCCGCAAGCCGCACGTCGCCGCGCTCGAACTGCCGAGCGCGTGTCATGAGCTCGTCGGCGTCCGCGAAGGGAACGATGGCGCGCGCGCCATTGGCAAGCGCTGTAACGATCGTGGTGGATGCCCGCAGCACGTCGATCACGGCGACTACTCGCCCCGTGGAATCGGCCCCCGCAAGTTCATCCGCCGTCAGATATACATCTAACCGCAATGTCCTGGACCCTAGGTAAGCTCCGCGATGAGCGCGGCGCCCTCGCGCTCGAGGAACTTCGTGTCGATCTTTCCCGCCTGAAAATCGGCGTTGTGCATGACACGCGCGAGGAATGGAATTGTAGTCGTAACACCTTCGACGATGAAGCTCTCCAGCGCGATCTGCATGCGCCGGATCGCTTCCTCGCGATCCCCGCCCTGGCAGATCAACTTCGCGAGCAACGAATCGTAGTACGGCGGTACGCTGTAACCGGTGTACACGTGAGTATCGAGCCGCACGCCGGGTCCGCCAGGTGGATGAAACACCTCGACCCTTCCCGGCGACGGCTGAAAGTTGCGCGCGGGATCTTCCGCGTTGACTCTGCACTCTATCACGTGACCGCGAAGTGGCGGCATTTCGAGTATGCTGAGCCGCTCACCCGCGGCGACCCGGATCTGTTCCTTCACCAGATCGATACCGGTCAGCATCTCCGTGACCGGATGTTCCACCTGTATGCGCGTGTTCATCTCCATGAAGAAGAACGAATTGTCCTCGTTCAACAGCATTTCGATTGTTCCCGCCCCGACGTAATTGATCGCCTTGGCTCCGCGCACCGCTGCGTCACCCATCGCCTTGCGCAGCTCGGGCGTCATCGCCGGGCTCGGCGCTTCCTCGATGAGCTTCTGATGTCTCCTCTGAACGGAGCAATCGCGTTCACCCAGGTGAATCGCGTTGCCGTGCGAATCGCCCATGATCTGGAACTCGATGTGGCGCGGGCGGGCAAGGTACTTCTCGACGTACACGTCTCCGTTCCCGAATGCTGACAGCGCTTCCGACCTCGCAAGCTGAAAAGCGCGTGCGAAATCCTCGGGATCAGCCGCGACGCGCATTCCCTTGCCGCCCCCGCCTGCAGATGCCTTGATGATGACGGGGAATCCGATATCGTTCGCGAAGCGCAGCGCTTCGTCGACATCCTCCACGGGGCCGGGCGATCCGGGAACGATCGGCACGCCCACAGCCAGCATCGCGCGTCGAGCCGAGGCCTTGTCGCCCATCACGCGAATCTGCTCGGCGGTCGGTCCGATGAAGGTGATGTTCGACGCGGCGCACGTTTCCGCAAACTCCGCGTTCTCCGCCAGAAATCCGTAACCAGGATGGATCGCATCAGCGCCCGTGATCTCGGCAGCCGCGATGAGTCGAGGAATGTTGAGGTACGACTCGCGCGCTGGTGCCGGCCCGATGCAGACGTCGTCATCGGCGAACCGAACGTGCAACGACTCGCGATCCGCCTCCGAGTAGACCGCAACCGTCTGCACGCCAAGTTCCTTGCAGGCGCGAATCACCCGCAGCGCGATCTCGCCACGGTTTGCAATCAGAATCTTGTTAAACACCGGCGCTAGGAACCTCTTTCGGTAAAAGCGTCCCAGGTCGTGTCGCTTGCACCGGCAACTCCCTGCACGCGCAAAGCGAACTCGCTCGGGCTGGTTGCCGCGTTGAGCGCAGCCTCATAACTGATCTCGCCCTTCGTGTACCAGTGCATGAGACTCTGATCGAAGCTCTGCATTCCGTACTGAACGGTTCCTTCGCGGATGAGATCCGGGATATTCAGCGACTTCTCGGTATCGCGAATGTTGTCGCGAACCGCCTGGGTATTGATCAGCACTTCGGCCGCGGGCACTCGCCCGGTGCCGTCCTTCTTGGGAACCAGCCGAAGCGAAACTATGGCGTTCAGCGCGCTCGACAACATGAAGCGTACCTCGCCAGCCTGGTTCGGCGGATAGAAAGACAGAATTCGGTTGATTGTCTGCGTCGCATCTGTCGTATGCAGCGTCGAGAAGACGAGGTGCCCCGTGTCGGCTGCCTGCAGCGCCGTATCGAGCGTCTCGAGATCACGAATTTCGCCGACCAGGATCACGTCCGGATCCTGGCGCAGGACGCGGCGCAATGCCTGCGCGAAGTTCGTCGTGTCGTTCCCGACTTCGCGCTGGTTGATATGCGAGTTTATGTCGCGGTGGAGGAATTCGATCGGATCTTCGATCGTAATGACATTCGCGAACCGATTCAGATTGATATGCTGAATCATCGCCGCGAGCGCCGTGGACTTGCCCGATCCGGTGATTCCGGTGACAAGCACGAGCCCGCGCGGCGACATCGCGATCTTCTCGGCAATCGGTGGAAGATTCAACTCCTCGATCGTGCGCGCCTGAAACGGAACAACGCGAAACGCATACGCGATGGTTCCACGCTGCTGATACGCGTTGACGCGAAAGCGTCCGATACCGGGTACGCCGAGCGCGTAATCACACTCCTTTACCGCGGCGAACTCCTTCATGTGCCGCGCGGTCATGGACTGCTCCGCGATATGGCGCACGTCTTCGAGACGGATAGCCGGAAGGTCCATTGGCGTGAGTTCGCCGTTGATGCGCAACGTGGGCGGGCGACCGACCTTGATGTGCAGATCGGACGCGCCGCGCTGCACCATCTGATGCAGGATTGCCTTGTAATCGAACGACGACGGTGCGCCCGCTGGCGCTTCCACTTCTGCGGTGCTACCCATGATGCCGCCTACGCGTTCGGGTCAATTCGGAAGAGCACCTGTCCATATTCCACCGGCTGCGCGTTGTCGACGAGTATCTCGCGGACCACGCCGTCGAACTCGGATTCGATCTCGTTCATGATCTTCATCGCTTCGATGATGCAGAGCGTCTGTCCCTTCGAGATCCGCTCGCCAACGGCAACGTACTGTTTTGCGCCCGGCTCAGGCGAGGAATAATAGGTACCGACCATCGGTGACTTCACTTCGAGATAGTTCGCGCGTGCCTCATCTGCCCGGGCGGCGGCCACGCTTTCCGCGCTCGGAGCGGCGATCGGCACCGCGGCGGGCGGTGCCGCCGGTGCCGCCACGTGCATCGCCATCGGCGACGCGACGGATACTCCTCCCCGCTGCTGCGGCGTCTTGGAGATCCGGATCTTCATCCCCTTTTCAGTCGAGATCTCGATCGAGTCAACCGTGGACTCATCCAGCATCTCGACCAGCTTCTTGACGTAGCGCAGATCAATCACGCGGACAGCTCCAGCAGTTCGTGGGTAAAATCGGTGAGTATGCGCGGTCCATCCGCGCTGAGATAAACGTCATCCTCGATCCGAACGCCGCCCCAATCCGGGCGATATATGCCCGGTTCAATGGTGACGACAGTGTCGGCCGGGAGTTTCGCGGCGGCAGTTCGGGCCAGCCGCGGAGCCTCGTGCACTTCCAGACCTATGCCGTGGCCGAGCGAGTGACCAAAATCGTCACCGTAGCCAGCAGCAGATATATAATCGCGCGCCACGGCATCCGCGCTGGCGCCGGTCATTCCTGCCCGGACCGCGCCCGAAGCGCGCTCGTTGGCTTCGCGGACGATGTCATAGACCAAACGGACATCGTCGCGCGCGCGGCCCACAACTACCGTCCTTGTGACATCGGAACAATAGCCGCCAAACTCGGCGCCGAAATCGAGCAGCAGAAGGTCGTCGCGCTCGATGACTCGACCGCTTGCACGAGCGTGCGGCAGCGCCGAGCGCGGCCCGGAGGCAACAATCGCCTCGAACGGATGTGCTTCACTTCCCTCGTCCCTCAATGCCTTCTCGAGAATGCCGGCGACTTCGAGCTCAGTCAGTCCAGCGTGGACCTGCTGGAGCGTGTTGCCCAGAGCACGCGTCGCCATTCCAGCGGCGCGCTCGATCAGCGCAACTTCATCTTCGTCCTTCGATTCCCGCAGCGCCTCGACGATGTCGCCCTGCGGACGCCACTGCCAGCGCGCGCCGGCAGCGTCATCGAGAAAACGCTGAAATTCGCGATGCGTGACATGCGCGGATCCGAAACCGATGACTGCCCGACCCGCGAAGTGTCCAAGTTCGGCCCACAGTCCATCCCACAGACTCGTGGCTTCGACGCGAATCCGGACCAGATCGCCAACCTCGTCGCGAACCTGGGTCTGATACCGAAAGTCGGTGATGAGCACGCTGTCGCGCGGAGTAACGAGGAGCAGTGCGCTCGATCCAGCGAAACCGGTGAGATATCGAACGTTCGCGCGCCCGGTTACAAGCAACGCGTCGAGATGATGTTCCGTCAGAGAGGCCATGACTCGCGCGAAGCGCGCGGTTCGTCTGTCGGTCACTGCTTCGCCGCGCGCAAATGGCGTGCAAGTCCGCGCAAAGCGGCCTCGTAGCCGTAACTGCCGAGTCCACAAATTACACCGACCGCATGTCCCGCCAGAACGAGCCGGTGCCGCTCCGGCTCGCGAGCGTGAACGTTCGAGACGTGAACTTCCACGAACGGAACCGACACGGCGTCGAACGCATCGCGCAGGGCGATGCTCGAATGCGCATACGCGCCGGCGTTTATGATTGCTCCGTCGGCCGCTCCTCGCAAACGCTGAACTTCAGTGACGAGTTCTCCCTCGCCATTGGACTGAAAGAAGCTGAGCGTCACATTCATCTCGGCCGCAATGCCGGCGAGGCGGGTCTCTATCTGGTCGAGCGACTCGTTGCCGTAAATCGCCGGCTCGCGAACGCCGAGCAGGTTGAGGTTCGGGCCGTTGATAACGGCGACACGCAATGTGTCCACCTTCACGTCAGGACTGTGAATCGCCGGACCGCGGATTGCCGAAGGCGCCGGAAAGCCGCTGCGCGGCAGCCACGTCGCCCGCATCCGGCGCCGATGATCCGAATAGCGCCGCCAGCGGCGAGTTGCGGTCAGCAGCAAGCTCCACGCGTTCGGTGGGTCGCCTGGCGCCGATTCGCGCAAAGAACGCGCGAACTGTCTCGCCCGCGCCCGAAGAGGTTCGAGCTGCCTCGAGATCGGCAATCCGTTTCTGGAGCGATGGGTCGTCGCGCTTGAGTGCAAGTTGCCGGTAAATCGTGAGCGCTTCACCGCGGAGTCCCTGCTGCATGTACAACTCCGCCATCGTCTCAGTTACGAATGGCGAGTCTTCGCGTGCGGCGGGCGCGGCCGCACCGCTGGACACCGCGGCGGGTTCTGGAACCGGCACTGGAGCCTGTTCCGGAGCTGGTTCCCCCAACTCTTCGGGTGTCGGAGCGAACGCGGCGTCCTCATCCGGCATGAAATCCGACAGGCGCAGCGGAGTCGACGGCTCCTGGCCGGCTTCGCTCGGGCTCGGCGCACCTGCGTCGTGGGCCGCTTCGACGTCTTCCTCAGCCTCCGACCCCGCATGCCACGGTCCCTCGAGCACGTTTGCGCTATCCGGAGATTGATGCAAGGCAGCGTCACGCTCGGCGGCTGTGGGCCACTGCGTGACCTCGAATGGCTCGTCCGACTCGTGCGTGAACGGAGGCTCCGGTGCGTCGTAGGCGTGCTGTGCGGGCTCGTCAGCCATTATCGGCATCTGCTCCGTGTCTGGCTCGGAGAAGATGTCTTCGAGGCGCACAGCGGAAGCGTCGGGCTCTGGCTCGGGACGCACTGCTGGCGGCTTGGGCCGCTCCGGAGCGGGTGGCGGGGTGCTGCCAGGATTTGCAATCGTGGTGATGTAGGCGGCGATCTCCTCGTTGCGCGGGTCCATCTCGAGCACCTTGCCGTACCAGCGCATCGCACCGGCGCTGTCGCCCGAGTCGCGAGCGATGTCACCGAGGTGCCGGAGCGCGATGATATTCTCCGGGTCGAGTGTCAGGGCCTGCTTGAAGACGGCCGCCGATTCCTCGGCCTGACCGGCGTCATGGAGCGCCTGCCCGTAGACGATGTAGCCGCTCATGTGGCCCGGCTGCTGCGGGAGGTAGGTGCGACAGAGCTCTATCGCCATATCGGGCTGGCCGGCCTTGCGATACTCGTTGGCCAGCGGCGCGAAATAGCGCTTCGGATTCTCCTCGAACTTCCGTTTTAGCTCGTCCAGCCGGCCCGGGTCGGCCATCAACGTCCTCTCAAAAGGGAAACGTTTGTTCCGCCGACTGCGGCGTCAGGGGGAGAAGATACTTCGACAACCTTGATTTTGTCCACTCTGGGGAACAGCTTACCGGGCTATGCTACAATCAATGCGGAGTTCCGCAAAATACATCTGGATATTCGTCACCGTCGCATTCATAGGCGGATTCCTTCTATACGAGTCGTCCGGCCTCTTCGGAAGTGCCCCGATAACATCCACCACCGCGGTGGCGACCGTCAATGGCGAAGATATTCTCGTAACGACCTGGCAGACGCTCTCGACTCAGCTGGAACAGCAGCGAACTCAGTCGAGCGGAGCCTCGATCTCGCTGGACGAGCGGCAGGCAATCCAGGATCAGGCCTACAACCAGCTTGTTGACGAAGCGCTTCTGCGGCAGGAAATCCGCAAGCGCGGAATCACGGTCTCGGTTGACGAACTGACCAACGCCGCCAAGTACAGTCCGCCCCCGCAGCTTGCACAGGATCCGGAGCTGCAGACAAATGGGCAATTCGATCTCGCCAAGTATCAGCGCTTTCTGACAAGCCCGACGGCAAAACAGAGCGGACTGCTGGTGCAGCTCGAAGGATATTATCGGGATGCAATTCCAAAGCAGAAGCTCTATCAGCAGATAACGTCGGGTCTCTGGATCTCGGACGCCATGCTCTGGTTGAACTATCGTGATGCAAACGACAGCGCGGCCATCAGCTACGCGGCGTTCACACCGAGTGACGCAGCTATCGCCGCGACTCCGGTGAGCGATGCGGAGATCCGCGCTTATTATGATGCGCACAAGAAGGACATGGCCCGCAAGGGACGCGCACGCGTAACCGTCGCCGTCATTCCACGCATCATCACTGCCGCTGACAGCGCCGTTGTTCGCCAGCACGCGATCGCGCTGCGCGACAGCATCGTGAACGGCGCCAAGTTCGAGGACATCGCCAAGGCGGAGTCGGCAGACTCTGCATCCGCGGTAAGCGGTGGCGATCTTGGCAAGGGTGTGAAGCGCTTCGTTCCCGCGTTCGAGGCCGCCGCGGCGACTCTCAAACCGGGCGAGATATCGCAGCCCGTGCTGACACAGTTCGGTTACCACATAATCCGACTGGATTCGCGCAACGGCGATACTCTGGGTCTGCATCACATTCTGCTGCGCATCACCCAGAGCGACTCGAGCGCGGACCGCACGGATCGTCAGGCCGACACGCTGGCGACGATGGCCGGCTCGGCGGAAACGCCAGCCAAGTTCGACGCCGCTGTGAAGCGACTTGGCCTCAAGACGTTCACTGCCGACGTCACCGAGGACCAACCGCTGACCTACAATGGCGCTTCAATCCCCAGTGTTTCGGCGTGGGCATTTGGAGGCACCAAAGTGGGCGAGAGCAGCGATCTTTACGACGACGATAACGGATACTACCTGGCCCGCCTCGAGTCGATTACTCCGGGCGGCACACCGTCGCTCGATGCGGCCAAGCACGACATAAAGATTCTGCTTGCCCGCGAAAAGGCTGTCAGGAATCTCGTCGACCCGGCAAAGAAACTCGCCGTCGTCGCAAGTGCCGGCAGCCTCGAGAAGGCGGGAGAACTGTTGCACACCCAGGTCGTAACGACCAAGACATTCACGCGAGTTTCCGGCTTGCCCGACGTTCCGTCGTCGGCGAGGATCGTAGGCGCAGCCTTCGCGCTCCCAGTCGGCACTGTGAGCGAGCCCATCGTAACCGATGATGCGGTTTACGTGATAGCAGTCGATCGCCGCGTGGATGCCGATCGGAAGTTGTTCGACTCGACGAAGGATCAGTTACGCGGACAGTATCTGAATTCGATGCAGCAGGGTCGGATTCAGGAATTCGTGACGAATCTGCGGAGTAGCGCAAAGATCACCGATCGGCGCAAGGAAATAGAGGCATCACTGCGCAGAACGTCGTCGTGAGTTAGGGGCGAATGAAAGCAAGAAGCGGGGTGATGAACGGTTCGACGTTCATCACCCCGCTTCTTTTTTTAGTCCCGACGATCTTTCGTTTGCCAGACCAGCTGCAATATCGCTAGATCAGCCGGCGTGGCTCACGTTGTTCGCTTTCGGTGCTGGTCTGGGCGGTGGGACGCTGGAGGTCTTCAGAGGTGAGCCGCGGAGGCGGAGCGGTATCGTGCGTGGTCACGCTGCGCTCGATGTCGTTCATCTCTTTCTTGAACTCCTTGATCCCCTTGCCGACGGATCCAGCGATCTCTGGGATGCGCTTGGCGCCGAACAGAAGCAGGATCACCACCATGATGATCACCAGTTCCATGAAGCTGAAATGCGGCATATCAACGACTCCGAAGGGGAATAAGCCTACAGCCTATCTAAAATAACGACCGTGCGATCAGATAAGCCAACAGGACGCCGAGAAGACTTAATAAAGAGACATCGATCGCCACGGGCCCCACGGCGAACTTGAGGATCACGAGATCCACCGTGAGTGGTCCGAACGATGGTGTTACCCCGGTCGTGAAGAATTCCTTCACGGCGCTTGGTGGCAGAAACCTGCGGCACACCTGGGTAAGGAGTCCACCGGCAATGAATCCGGTCGAAAGGACCATTCCGTAGAAAAATGCGCCCTTTCGGGAAGCTCCGCGTGGTGGCATCAGGCGTGTCGCTCCATTACGTACAAGATAGCTGCGCCGAGGGCGTCCCGGGCAGGCGTGGGGGGAAGATCGACGAGGGTCGCGCGGGCGCGATCGGCGTACTCTGCCGCACGATTGCGCGCGTAGTCCAGTCCGCCGCGCTCGACCACGATTCCCGCGACCTCTGCGACGTCGTCATCGGACGGATCGGGCGTGGCGAGCAGCGACGCGACCTGTCCTCGCTCGGCGGACGTCATCGAACGCAGGGCTGCGATCAACGGGAGCGTGACCTTGTGCTCCTTCAGATCCAGGCCGCTCGGCTTTCCGGTGGTCTCGGATGCCTCCGTGAAGTCGATCAGGTCATCCGTGATCTGGAACACCATCCCGAGCGCGTCACCGTAATGCGCGAGCGCCTCGGAATGTTCCGGCGCGCCACACATGGCGCCGACGCAACATGCGGCAGACATGAGGGATGCCGTCTTGGACCGAATGAGAAACTCGTAGTCAATTTCGGAAAAATCGAGCGGCTCGACGGTCGAGAGCTGGGACAGTTCGCCGACTGACATCTGGGTCGACGCGTCGATAAGCACGCGCATCGCAGGTATGTTCTCGAGCGCGACAAGTTGCGTAAGGGCAGTCGAGTACAGATAGTCGCCCATGATCACCGATATCTGATCGCTGAACAGCGAATTGATCGTAGGCATTCCGCGTCGCAGCATCGAATGATCGACGGCATCATCGTGCACGAGCGTTGCGAGATGAACCATCTCGACGACCGCCGCGACAACAAGTGCGTCGCGAGTGGGCGTGCCGGCCGTATGACTCGATAGCAGCACCAGCGATGGGCGAAACATCTTTCCCTTCATCGCGAGCAGGTGTCGCGCCGCCATCGCGAGCATCGGGATGTTGCGCGTGATCGATTGCTCCATCGAGTCACGTACCTTCTGGAGATCGTCACGCACGGGCGCCTGCACGTCGTCCAGCGTCACGACGCGCATGGCATCGTACGCCACAGGCGCGTCGAGTGGCCGCGCCGTCACGCCATCTGCTCGGCGCGCTTCAACCGCTCACCGATGTCGCGGAAGTGAATGTCCACCGCAAATACACGACGATAGTATCCTTCCGCGTCCTGCCAGTCTTCGAGCCGTTCACTCGCGTAGCCAAGCAGGTAGAGCACGCCAACGAGCTTTGTTTCGTTGAGGCCTGACTCCTTCAGCGCGCCGCTGAGGGAACTTACAGCGACCGCGTATTCGTTCTTCTCGATGAAGCTCTGCCCCAGCGATTCGTAAGCGCGAACCCTGCGTTCCGGAGTCGCATCACCGCGCATTGCTTTCTGGAACTGAGCTATCGCTTCGTCAAACAGGCCCATCTCCATGTACGCGACACCAAGATCGTAGTGGCTGTCGGAGTCGCTCTCGTCGACGTTGGCTGCAACACCCGCCTTGAACGTCTCGAGCATCTCCGAGAAATCCGTCTGCACTGCATTGGCGGATTTGTCCTCTTCTTCCGCCGTCATGCGTGGATTCTTTGGAGCCTCTTCTTCGAGAAGCCATTCGTTCAGGTCGACGAACTCGTCGTCGGTGCGTGGCGCTGGCGGCTGCGCCGGTGCATGCGCGGTCGCCTGCTCCTCTTCGACCGCCTCGATCGGGAGCACACCGAGATCGTCAGGCAGACCACCTTCGGCCGCCCCGACCTCGCTGGACAGCGACGCGACGTATCCGGTGAGCGCATCTGCCATCGAGCCAGAGTGATATTCGGCCTCGTCCGTCGCGTCGGCCCCGACGATCGGTTCCGTCGTATCGGCCTCTGCAGGCGATGCGGGCTCGGCAGCTGCGGCGGCGGGCGGTTCAAGTATGTGGCTCTCGAGCGCACCTGGAGACAACATGTCGAACGACGTGTGCTCGATCGCGAGCGGCGCTATCTGGGTATCGGACTCATCGGTTGCGAACGCGGTGGACTCGAACTCGGCGAGCATCGGACCCGGCGCGCGCGCTTCGTCCGAGATCATCGACGTCAGTGGATCTTCCAGAGGAGTAAGACCCGCGAGCGGCGATTCGTCCAGAGTGCCCGTGACACGCACATCCGCCGGCGCGGGAAGCTCGACCTCGCCGAAGCTCTCCGCGGTGAGGGGCCTTGTCGGCTCTTCGGGCTGGCGGGCGGCGAACTTGCTGCCGTCGGGCGCCGAGCCGCCGTGCTTCCCGTAGTCGACGTCGAGGAAGACGAGCCCCTCGCGTTTCGCCTGCTGCCGCGACATCGCCGCGCGCGGCGCAAAGTCGGGGTCAAGCGCGCGAATTCGCTCGAGTGTGGCCGTCGCCTCCGACCCGCGATCCTCTTCGAGCATCGCCGCATAGACCACCTGGAGCTGCTCCAGAGCTTCCTGCGTCCGTCCAGCGCGTGCCAGCTGCTCGGCGAGCATCAGGCGCACATCATCCTGGCCCGGGCAGAGATCTGCGAATTCCTTCAGCGCCCGAAACGCCTCGCTGATATCGCCGCCCTTTTCCATGCGCGCCGCATACTCGAGGAAATTCTGCTTGGCGTCGGAATTGAAGCCCTTCTTGGCGCTGATCTTTCCGAGCTTGTAGTAGATGACCGATCGGTCCGGAGCGTGGCGAAGGACCTTGTTGCACAGCGCGATCGCGTTATTGAAGAAGCCGCCCTCGGCGTACAGATCAACGGCCGTCTCGTAGTATGCGACCGCCTTGTCCAGTTCGCCGAGCCGCAGATGGAGGTCGCCTACGCGGTTGTAAAGCGGGATATCAAGCTCGTCGGGGATACCAGCGGCGGCTTCGATTGCCTGGGCGTAAGTCGCCAGGGCGCGATCGTATTGCCGCTTCTGCTCGAACTCCGCGGCTTTCCTCTTGAGCTGGGCAGACTTGGACATGTCAAGCGGAAGTTAACGATGGCACTGGGAACGGGCCAGAATGACCTATCTCCATTTATCTAACGATTGAGCGGCGAGGCCATCACATCCCGGATTCTGGAGAGCCGTAGAGGGGCCTGAGCCTCGCCACGGCAAGCATAATAGCACGCATTGCAGTTGACTGGTTCATACTTCCGGAAGTCACGCCAGTGGAAGTCCGTGGGAAAGTCGGGGCATCGCTTGACGTAGCCGGCCGGGTCCAGGTGGATGGTCCTGATTCCCGACTGGCACGGTTCCGAGGTCTCCCCGCGCACGAACCGGGGGATCTGCTCCAGGTAGTAGTCCGAATTGGTGATGATTCCGCGCCGCTTCCGCTTGAACGCCAGAAGTTCGGCGATTACCTCCTCGAGCAGCCTGACCTCGGAGGCCGGAATCAACCCTTCGGCGTTGCCGTTCTTGTTGTCGGTATAGCAGCTGAAATTGACCCCCGCGCCAAGTTCGGCTGCACGCTTCACGATCGGAACGAGCTCTCCGATGTTCGACCGCTTGATCACCGTGTTGAAGCGAATCGCGTCGATTCCCTTCTCGCGCATGGCCGGAACGTTGTGCATGATCCGGTCGACAAGTCCCGGTATGCCGCGAGCTTCGTCGTGCCGTTCGTCCAGAAAGTCCAGCGATATGTTGAACTGGTTGATTCCCGCGGCCCAGAGCGATTGGGCCCGCTCCGGGGTGAGCATGCCACCGTGCGTGATGAGCGTCATGTACTTCACACGGATCGCGCGATCGACAGCGGCGACCAGATCCTCCAGATCGCGCCGGAGTGTGGGCTCGCCTCCCGTCCACGTGATCATCATCGGATTGAAGAATCGCGCCGCGTCGGCGTAACTCTTCAGTTCGTTGTCCCGCTCGGACGAATCAGTCTTCCAGTAATCGCAGAAATTACAGTGCGCGTTGCAGCGGAGAGTGACCTCGAAATGCACGAGGATCGGCATCCGCACGAGCGTTAGATAAGCGTATTTGGCCAGGAAGATCGGTACGTCCCACGGCGCGAAGCGGGCTGATAACAACGGTCAGCGCAGGTCCTGCTGCCGGTACGTGGGCTTGTCGTAGTTGAACTTCAGATCCGGCTGCGCCTTGTTGCCGATCATGAAGCTGAAATATGAGTTGCCGTTGGGGCTCTGGCTGAACGAGAATATCGCGCGCCAGTCGTGCAGATCGCGCTGCAGCGTGACCTGATTGCTCGCGAATGCATGGTTGGCGAGATCGTACAACGTTCCCCAGCTCGCCGACCACTTCTGTGTAATGTGGAATGCGGTCTGGGCGCTTATCGTCTCGCGAGGGGGCACCCTGACAAAGACACCACCGCCGATTGGGTCGTTGTTGTTGCCCACTGCGGTTTGAGGATTCAGCAGGGCTTGCTGCCGGCACAGGTCGTACAGCACCGGGTTTGCAACGCTCACATTGCATATGAGCGTCGGATCGTAGTTCACGACGCGGCCACCGACAGGCGGACGTTGCCGGCTCGACGTGAAGCTGATCTGGCTGGTCCAGTTCTGGACGTCGCTGACACCGTACTGGCGATCTCGCGCGTAACTACCGGCGACGGGATTCGACGACAGTGCAGATGCGAGCTGATCCTGTTCGGTTTGCTCCGCGGTGACTGGCGGAGCCGGTGCGACCGGCGCCTCACGATGGCCGAACAGTCGCCCCAGAGCCGCGAATATCCCCGTCTGACCGTTCAGGGTGAATGACGCGTTGATCCCCTCGCGGAACGGTTTGAATCGAGCCGTGTCGCTCTGCGTATCACCCTGGAACAACGAGTAGTTGCTGTTGAAGCTGAAACCGGGCAGCAGGTCGGAGCTTGCACTGTATGAGAAGGAATTCGTCGTGAGTCCGGTGCGATGCGTTTGCCGCGCACGCTCGAAATCCCAGGTCAGCGACGAGAAGTCGAGCGCCAGCAGTTTTACCTTCTGACCCTCGCCGCTGGACGACGTGTCGGACCGCAGCTTGCCCTCGAACACCTGCGAAAATCCGAGCGTCACCTGATTCTGCGGCAGATTGCCAAGGAAGCCATTCGCCGAGTGATTGATCGCGGTGAGGTAAGCCGCGGGAACGGTTGCGGCTGGCGAATAACCAAAGCTTATGCGCGGCGTGATGGAATGCCGGATGCGCGTGAGCGGTCCGAAGCCGGGAAACAGTGCGAACAGAGTCGGCGCCGCCCCAATCGAGAAGATCGGCCGCTTCGTCTGATGCACCCACTGCCCGTTCGAAAATTCGGACTGGACCCAGTAGGAGCCGCTGTACACGTTGGTGAAGCTCACCGACGGATTCAGATTGAGAGTGCCTGGCAAAAAGCCGGGCAGGCTGAATCCGAAATTGAAGTCTGCCTGGTTCGTCGCCGATCGTGCGAAGGTCCGGCTGTAACGCTGGGTCGTGTCCGCCTGATCGATGAATGTGCGCGTCACCGGATGATCCAGCTCCAGGCTCTGGATGTTCCCGCTCAGATCGATTCTGAAGCCGTGGATGCTTATCGGCGTCCCGAATGAGCTCGTCTGTGTGATCTCGGACGCCTTGATTCGTGAGCTGTCGGAAGCGCCAGCTGAATTGGTGAAGTACTTGTAAAAAATCGCCTGTGACTCGTCCATGTTGACCTTGGCCGATCGCTGAAAATTGAGCGATGGCGTCCAGTCGAGCCAATTGGTGACCGCAAGAGTCGGGCTGGTGACGCTTACTGTTGGATAATTCTCCTGGATCTGTGTGCGTCCGGAATACTGATCGCGATGTCCGCCAAGATCCATCGAGAATGGACCGACCTTCCGGCTGTACCGTACGTCGGAACTGATCGCGGACAATTGCTGCATTGGATTGAACGTCGTCTGTCGCAGCGCAAATGTATTTGTCGTGAAGTTGACGTTCGCATTGAACCGGCTCGTGGACGAGAACTCCTGCGAGTGATACCAGGTGACGGCCGTGTTGTTCGAGCCGCCGGGCTGCGCAAGGTGATTCATGGCGATCCCGCCTGTGATGAAACGATCGAGCCACCGATAGCGGAACTGACCATTGATGCGCGAGAATCCGGGGTCGCCCGCATTGCCGCGCGCGCTGCTTCGCCAGTCGTACCACATCTCGGCGTCCATGTAATTCCCCAGGTTCACGTAATACCCCAGGTTTTCGAGGTGACGCCGGTACGAGGAACTGCTTCGGACAAACTCACTGAGGCCGAACCGCGGTGTGAGGATTCCGCTTCTTCGTCCGTTTCGAACGTCCTGAAAGAGAAACGGGAGCCAGAAGACAGGTACCCCCGCAACGTACAACGTCGCGGGCCGTGCAACGAGGAGATTCTTGGAAACGAACTTGATCTCGCTGGACTTGAAGTAATAGTCCGGAACGCTGTCGTCGCAGCTGGTGATGATTCCGTTGTGCACATAGTAGGCGCTCCGCTTCGCGGTACTCGTATCGCGAACAAAGGCGGTTTTCTGGCCAGAGAGATAGTATGTCTGTCCGCTCTCGACCGAAGTGCTGATGTTCGTGGCGGTGCCGCGGCCGAGCGCGGTATTGTATGTGACGCTTCCCTTGGCGATGACGTCGGCGCTCTGTTGCGACGGGTCGTGAAGGATCACCGTGTCACCCATGGCGGTGACGAATTTGGTTGCGTCGTTGTATAAAAC
Organism: Gemmatimonadaceae bacterium; assembly: GCA_036554185.1. Taxonomy (GTDB): domain Bacteria; phylum Gemmatimonadota; class Gemmatimonadetes; order Gemmatimonadales; family Gemmatimonadaceae; genus Fen-1247. Next base: position 17,902 of record DATBNQ010000090.1, read on the forward strand.
CGTGTCGCCGATCACGATGGTCTGGTCGCGACCGACAGCCGCCGGTTTCCCCTCGATGCGCAACGCCTTGCTCTCGGCGTCGAATACGACTTTCTCGCCCTGGTAGCGCGTTGCGCGATAGCCAGGTCTCTTCATGAGCGCCGTCGCCACGGAATCCGTATCGGAGATCCATTTCACGAGTGGCTTGACGAGTCCAAGGGTATCGCGAGTCGTGTCGCCAGGGGCCCTTCCGCGGCGAGCCGTATCGCGCGATGCTGCGGGTCGCGCATCGGGAGTCGACGGGCGAATCGGCGGGCGAGCTGGAGGGCGGCCGACCTGCGCGCGCGCAGCAGACGCCGCGCTGACACTCAGCGCGACGAGGAGTATCGAGTAATGCCGCCGCCCGATCACCCGGACTCGCCGAGCCGGAGCGGAACGTCACGCGCCGGCGCCGACGGCGGTGGTGGTGGCGGCGGGTCTACGGAATCCGAATCATCCCGCACATCCTTTCCCTCGCGCCAGCGATACACCATGCGCGATAAAACTATGCTGAGCTCGAAGAGACCGTACATCGGGATCGCAATCGCAAACATTGCGGTGGGATCAGGTGTGATGAAGGTCCCCACGATCAACCCGCCAACCGCTGCGTAGCGCCGGTACTTCGCCAGGAACTTGGGATTGGTCAATCCGAGCGCTGTCAGGCCCATTATCACGATCGGAAGCTCGAAAGCCGCACCAAATGCAAGGCACATGTAGATCGCGAATCCGAAGTATTCGGAAGCCGCGATCATCGGCTGCAGCGCTGTGGATTCGACACCGACGAGAAAACGGATCGTCATCGGAAGGATGAGCGTAAATGCCATCGCCACACCGGCAACGAACAATACCACAATTCCCCCCAGCACGGGAATGACGACCTTCTTCTCGTGCGAGTACATAGCCGGAGAGACGAATCCCCACAGCTGGTACAGGATGACAGGCGAGGCGATGATGAACGACAGCGCGAAACCGGCGTCGAGCACAATCTGAAAGGCGTCACCGGGATGCAGATATATCAGCTTCTGACCGTGCAGATAGGGCGTGATGGGTCGAGACAGAAACTCGATCACATCAAAATGCGGTACCTGCGTAAACAGCAGAAAGGCGATGACCGCACCGAACGCGAATGCGGCAGCGCACTTGAAAAGTCGCTGCCGCAGTTCCTCAAGGTGATCGAGGAACGCCATTTCGGCCATCCCATTGGCCGCACGACGCCGAGCCACGATCAGCCTCGTCCCGTTACTTGATAGTTTTTACGCGATCCCGGGCCAGAGCAGCCTCGTCAGACCGCGGATATTTCTTGATGAGCTGATTGAACAGGTCACGTGCCTTGCTGTCATGACCGGCGCCGAGTGCCGCAACCGCGCGCTTGTAGATTGCGGTTGCCGCGCGGGGCGATCCTGAATACTGCGATGCCACCTGAGCATATACTGAGTCAGCGGCGGACATGTTCTTGTCTGCCGCGTACGTCTCAGCTATGTAGAACTCTGCGTCCGGAGCAACATCCGCCTTGGGATACTTGGTGATGAGATCCTGGAAGGCCTGTCTCGCCGCGGCGTTGCTGCCCTGCATCATCTGCTCGCGCGCAACCTGAAACAGTGCGTTGGGTCCGGGTGTCGCCGGAGCTCCGGTCGAATCCGGTGGAGCGGTCGCCGCCTGCCGATCTTCGAGCGAGGCGCGAATCTGCTGGATTCGCTGCTGGCTCTGGCCAGTCAATTCCTGCACCTGGAGCAGTTGCTGCTGCACCGACGACATGCTCATCGTCATGTCGGATCGAAATCGGGTGAGCCGAACACTCAGCGCGACGAGCGAGTCATTTGCAACGCGCATGCTTGCAAGCGCACGATCGAGTTGTCGAGCGCGCGCCGAATCAGCCGCGAGCCGCTCGCTGCGCATCAGGCTTATGTCGCCCTGGAGTACCTGTACGTCCTTCTGCGTCGCGAAACAGCCGGCGAGTAGCATCGCCGCCGGCGCTACCATGATCCACTTTTTCACTGGCTGGCTCCGGTTACGGGCTCGAACTCCGCGCGACGATTGCGCGACCATGCTTCCTCATTCTCACCCTGCACCGCCGGCTGCTCGGCGCCCATGCTGGTGATCGTGAGGCGACTTGCGTCGATCCCGTTGTTCACAAGAAACGCCTTGGCCTCGGCTGCGCGCCGGAGACCGAGCGCAAGGTTGTATTCGGATGAACCACGGTCGTCCGTGTGACCGGTAATTCGCACGTGCATGTTCGGCTGCGCCTGAAGCACGGGAACCTTTGCGAGCAGCAGCGAGCGAGCCGCCTCGGTGAGATCGGCGCGATCGAAATCGTAGTAGATAGTCGCAGCAAGCACCTTCATCGCGTCGGCGTTCTGCGCCGCTTCGCGCTGCTCGCGCTCGCGCACCGCGCGCAGACTGTCCTGCTCAGCCGCCGCTCGCGCCAGCTCGGCCTGCCGCGCCGCATTGGCGCGAGCGATCGAATCCGCACGAGCAGGATTGAGGGAATCAGCCCCCGCTGCTGGTGTCGGCGCGAGCGCGGCCGGTGGCTTGTGGCAGCCGGCCACGAGGGCAAGCGCGACGATGGCGACTAAAGTGTGGCGTGGATGCATTGGCTCGAGGGTTAGGGTTTGAGAACTGGCGACCATGCGGCTAGTCGCGCACCGGCTGCGTGAGTCAACTGGCGCATGCGCCCCGACTCCGCGTCCAGCACCCAGAGCTGACGAGGCCCCGTGCGCGTGGATGAGAACACCATGTGGCGCGAGTCCGGCGACCATGATGGATCTTCGTTCTGGCCATCGCTCGTGTACTGCTTGGTCGAGCGATCCCGCATGTCGATAGTCATGATCTGGAATGAGCCGTCTATACGTGACTCATATGCGATCCGCCTTCCGTCAGGCGCCCAGTCCGGCGACGCGCGGTAGGCCTGCTCACCATAAGTGAATTCCGTCAGCAGGGACGGGTTGGTACCGTCCGCATCCATCGTGTACACCTCCGGATGCCCTGCGCGACCCGACATGAATGCAATCTGCCGCCCGTCTGGGCTGAACGATGGCGACGTATTGTCGCTTCCCTTCCCAACGGTGATTCTACGCGACGGCGAGGCATCGCCTTCCTGCATGACCATTATGTCCGTGCCGCCCTCTCGCCCGCTGGCATAGGCAATCGTACGCCCGTCAGGCGCGTACGCGGGCGTGATGTTCAGACCGCGCGCCGTACCGCTCAACCAGTGAATATCGCCGGTGATGAAGCTGTAGACCGCGATCTGTGATCCGCTCGGAGTGAATCCGCAGAAGACGAATCGCGTTCCGTCAGGGTTCCAGCTCGCCGACATCGCGAGTGTGACCGAGGTGAGCTTCTGCGCGTTTTCACCGTCGCTGTCGATCACCCAGATCTGCTTGTCGCCGCCCGAATAAAGAATCCGGGTGGCGGCGGATCCAGGGGTGCCGAATATCCATCGCTCGACCTCATCGCTCGCACGATGCACCGAAAGGCGCCACGCTCGGGAATTCACCTGATCCAGGAGCGGGAACCCGCCAATCTGTATGCGCTTCTTCGCCGCCACGTCGTACATCGTGATGTTGATGCCGGTGAGCGATCGTTCCGGCCGAAGAATCGCAACGACCCCGAGCTTCGCAAAGAGCGGATAGTTGTACTTGTCGCCGGACTTGGGAATCATCCCGCGAACCGTGGAATCGTCGAGCGTGATTACCGTCGCGCGATCGTCGTAGTCGATGTCGCGTTGCAGAATCGCGCGTACGGAATCACCGCCCACGGAATCCATGGGAAGTACGAGCACTCCAGGCTTCGTCCCCAGAGTGTAGTTGAGACCAAGTCTCACACCTTCTGGAACGGTCGGGTTCTGTGCATGCGCGCGGGCCGGCGCCAGTGCGAGCATGGCGCCCGCGATGGCGGCGAGAGGTATCTGTTTGAATTGCATCACTGCAGGAATCGGGGGTCGAAGCTGAAAACTACGGGAAGGACATCATCACGGAAACCGTCAGGAAGCGGGCCGAATGAAGACGACGCTCGCTCAATCGCACCCTGGGCCTCCAGATCGAATGAATAAACTCCGGATCGAGTCAGGAATTTCACATCGGTCACGGTTCCATCACGATGTATCAGGAAGGATACTGTTGCGCTCAACGGAGAATTGGGATTCTTGACACGGAAGTTCAGGGCGATCTGGCGAACGATGTTGTTGAGATAGCCAGGAAAGGGAAAATCGATTCCGGCCGTCTGGACCGTTGCGACATCGGTGCCACGGCCGCCTACAGGCCCGCCACCGGCCTTGGGGGCGGCAGCCGGCTTCGCAGCCTTGGGCTTGCCCTCGACGGGCGTGGCGCGCTTCGCAGGGGCAGGCGCGGCCTTTGTCGGAGCTGGTGGAACCGCTGATGGGGTTTCACGCATCTTGGGCGGCGTCGGGGCCGGCTTGGCAGGCGCGGGTGCCTGCGTTACCTCGCCGATCGCGCGCGGGCCCGGCGGAGCCGCCACGATATTCACCTTGTAGATCGGCGGGAGGACGACCGGAGGGCCCGCCCTCAACGCCCAGAGCGCGAGGCCGATAATCGCCAGATGCGCTACAGCCGACGCACCGAGCGATCCGGTGAGCCCACCGTCGCGTACGCGATTATTCAATGCGTTGCGTCCTCCGGCTCGGCGACGAGGCCGACGTCGGTTGACCCGCTCGCGCGCATGACCGCCAGAACTCTTACTACCATTCCATACGGTACACCCTGATCGGCGCGAAGATACACCCCGCCCTTGCCGTGCTGATCAGAAAGAGCCTTGAAGCTGGCCCTGAATTCCTCGTAGGTAAGCTTGTCCTTGTCGACGAAAATGTCGCCCCTGCGGTCTACAGTCACGACCAGACCGGACTTGGCTTCCAGAGGACGCGCCGCAGCCTTCGGAAGCGACACATCCACACCACCCTGCATGATTGGCGCGGTAATCATGAAGATCACCATCAACAGCAGCATCACGTCGATCAGATTCACGACGTTGATCTCTGCGTTGAGCGCGAGCTTCTTCCCTCGCCTCCGACCCCGTCCAGCCATCTAGATCCGCCCTTCGCGCACGAGCAGCGCAATCAGTTCGCTTCCGAAACCCTCGAGCTCACTGTCGATGCGGTTCAGGCGACTGGCGAAATTGTTGTAGCCGAACACCGCCGGTATTGCGACGGCGAGCGCTGCAGCCGTTGCGATCAGCGCCTCCGCAACCCCTGGCGCAACGGCGCCGATGTTACCAGACCCCTGAGAGGCGATTCCAATGAACGCTTCGATCACTCCCAGCACAGTGCCAAGCAGTCCGATAAGCGGGCTCACCGATCCAATGGTGCCCAGCGAGGGCACATATCGAGAAAGCCTTTCCTGCGCCGCGTTCGTCTCCGCATCGAGCACCAGCCGCAGCGCCTCGACCTGAGAGCCGCTGAACTTGGCTACTCGACCGGGCGTCGCGGCGAGCGCAGGCGTAACCTCGCGGAGGAAATCATTCGCGCGACGAAGCAGCCGCGCATGCGGGACCTGCGACGTTTCGCGGACGGCGTCCACCGCCCCTTCAAAGGACGATGCGCGCTCGAAGTTCTGCATGAACACATCGGACTGACGGCCGATTGCGCGGAACTCGCGCCACTTCCGGAACATGATTGCCCAGCTGATCAACGACAGGATCGCCAACACGGCGAGGACAACCTTCGTGGCGTCGGTCCCGTGGATCACCATTTCGAGCGGCGAGGCAGGGACCGCACCAACTTGTGCCAAGACGAATAACAGATTCACTCCAGCTCCATCGGCAAAACGCCAAATCTAAGCCGACGGCGCATGTAGCGGCATCGGTTCAGGGCATCCTGGCAGTGAGGCGGCTCGGCATTCCTACGCGAATCTCGGGCTGAGTTTGATGAACAACCATCCCCGTTGCACCGAGTGGCGTGACGCGAACAATCGTAACCGTCGCGGTCGACGCAAGCGGAGCCATCGTCCCGTCACTCAATCGGCCATCGTCGAATAGCGTGAATTGATCACCCAGCCGCAGTCCCTTCGACTCCCCAGCGCCCAGAATTACATAGCTCTGCACCGAGGGGAGACGCGGCGAGCCCTGGATCCAGACGAGTTTGGCAGTGACCGGATAGGAGCCCACGATCGGCCGAACAGTCGTGCTTTCGAACGACTGTCCGGGAGGCACAAGTGACTGGCCCGCGCCTATTGCGGAGAACTGCCGGCTGATCACGCCGACGGCTCGGCCGCGGGTGCCAACGGAATCGACGCGCACTATCCCTGTCGGCTCAACGACGCGTCCGATGTCCGTCACGGTCGCCTCGGCGCGGGCCACTATCAGGGTCTGTCCTACATGGTAGTAACTGCCGGCAGGCGCCGAGATGTAGATGCGGTCGAAGGTGCGATAACCAGCATCCGAAGCAAGTCCAAGTGCTGGCACATCGACCGGACCGATCACCACGCCAGCCACGAGAGGTTTGTCATCGGCTACCAGGTACGGGGCAGCTTCGTACTCACCGGGCCGAACCGTCAATGTTGGTGGAAGGGTGCTCGACGCAACGAGTTGCTCATGCGCTGCCTCATCCGCTGATGCAAAGACGGTCGGCGACTGCGCCCGGGTCTGAATCTGCGCAACCACGAATCCGCTGGAATCCACCCGTGCTGCGACCTCGGCTTTGACAGCTGATCCATCGATGGTCAGTACCTGACCGGGGTAGATCCAGTGCGGGTTCTTGACTATGTCAGTGTTCGCGTGGAAAACCTCGGGCCAGCGGAAGGGATCCTTGAGATAGAACCTGGCGATGTCCCACAGCGTATCGCCGCGTTTTACCGTGTGCTTGACCACGGCGGGAGTTGTGCGCGCGGCGGCGGCCGAAGCTGGTACCACCTGGGCGACGAGCGCCGGAGCGGCAACGGCAGCGAGCGACGCGGCTATGACGGCCGCGCGGAGGGTAATCGCTAGTCTCTTTGGCATCGTTTGAGGACGACCGGATAAGCAATGGGGCAACCTGAAGCAAATTCCCAAGCTACCGGGCGCGGGTTGGCCGGCCCTTACCTCTTATCGGCCAGTAGAGGCATTCTCCCCTGCTTTGGCCACGTCGGCGAGTGTCGCGCCGGCGTGGCCCGGGGCACTCGTCGCCTCGCCGAACGCGTGGAACTCATCACGGAACCGCGACCCCGCCACGCTGCTCTACAATTGCCAGTGCGAGCCGAGCGCCCAGAAAAACATCCCGACGACAAGAATCGCGAAAACGCCGGTGGCGGAGCTCACCATGATCAGCTCCAGCGCGCGCCACTGCTTTGGGCGTTGCACCCGGGGACCGAACACGATTCCCCAGCCCGCGAAGCTCCAGACGACGTAGCAGCCGCCGAGCAGCACCCAGGACGCGCGCCCGAGTGCCGCCGCTACGAGTGCAACGATACCGCTTGCTACTGCAATGGAGCCAAGCTCGAACTCGGAAAGCGTCCGAGCAGACGACGCCAACACCGCGTAGATGCTCTCGCGCGGTGCTGGCAAAGGTGCGACGTGCTGCATACGTCCCCCTTGGTCACGTTGACAACAGGTAATCTATCTATCTGCCCAGCCAGTAATTGACCTTGATCTGGAAAACGTTGGTGGGGCGATCGCTCATGAGCGCAATGCGATCACGTGAGAAATCGAAGTTCCCTACGTCGCTGTTGCCAGCACGCGTTTGCGTCCAGACGAAGAACACTGTCGAGCCTGGACGGTACTCCCACCGCAGCACCGCGTTTCCGATCAGGGAGCGATACGCGAAGTTCGGGTCGCCGAAGCTGAAGGGCTTCGCTGGTCCCGCGCCGTCAGGATCGACGGTGTACGTCGCTCCGGACGTCGCAGTTGCCGGCGTGCGTACGATGGTGCCGGCGTCCTTGCCGTAGATGACTTTCGTGAGTGAACGCGGCGCCGCGAATTCACGGAACGACGCGTAGTCGCCGCTCGAGAAGTAGGGCTGCGCGTACAGCTGCAGCGTGAGATTCGGAGTAAAGGTCCAGTTTATGCGCGTGTCGAGCGACCAGGTCTGAGCCCGGAGATAGGCGAACACGTAGCGATTGCCGTAAAACGCGGTCGCCGTCGGGTCGTTCTCCGTGGTCACGTACTGCGCGTTGTCCTCGTTCGAGCTGAACGTCGGCGTAAGGCTGATGAAGATGCTGGACGCGGGCTTGAGCGCGATTCCCGGGGCGATCTGCAGTTGGTGACCCTTGCCACCGACGCTCGGACCACCCTGCACGGAGACGTCGAACACGGCGCGCGCGCGCGGATCTGTCGAGACCTGACCCATCAGGACCTTGTAGCCGCTACGCATGACCACCGGTCCACCACGCGTCAGGCGATCGTCCAGCACAGCCGGATGATATATGTAGAAGCTGCGCAATCTCCAGTAATTGAGAAAATTGATCTGTGTGAAGACCTGCCCCTGCTGATCGGTGCGATCACCGTCGTAGTTGAATTGCTGCTGGCCGCCCGCCATGACCATGGCGCTGCGATACCAGCTTCCCGGGAGACTCCAGTTGCGACCAATGTTGAAGTTCATCCACTTGTAGTCGGCGCGATCGAGATACGACAGATCGTTCACCTCGAACCCCGGGCTGCGCCAGTTCTGCGCAGTTTCCCAGAACCAGTCGCCGCTGGTCTTTGCAACTCGCGTATACAGGCCATACCCGCGCAGCGACGTCGCATTGCTGTCGTACGCTGCACCGAACAGTCCGTCGCTCCGAACTCGGCGGTCCGGCCGCTGGAAGTAGTGTGCGCTCGACTGCTCGGTCAGTCCGATCGCCTGTGTCGATCCGCCAACGTTGGACGCTGCAATGGATCCCATCCAGTCGTAGTCACGATGGCTCCACCGATGATTCCAATCGATTCCGACGGCTTCCGCATGACTGCGTAGGCGATCGGACAGAATCGTGTCGTTCATCTGCCGCGCGACGGACGTGAACATTCCGCCGATGGTCGTTGCTCCCTCGCGCAAGTCCTTCTTGGCCCTGCCGACGAAATAGTTGCTGAGCGGCTCGACCTGCTGCGTCACCGTGGGTCCGCCTGGCGTCTGGACGTACTCGGCGCTCTCCCGGTTTGTAAGCGCGTCGAGCATGCCCACAGTGATGCCACCCGCGGTGCGGCCGGTAATCTTGGCAGCGCCAAGTATCGACGTCGTATTGGGCAGATCACTGAACGCCGAGACACCGTTGACGAAGCTGTTCAACTGCGGCGCCCTGCCAATGCGCCTGGAATAGAAGAGGCCAAGGTTGGAAGTATTGCTGCAGAAATTGCAGTTCATTCCGCCGTAATCGAACGCGCTGCTACCCGACACGAAGAACGGGCGCTTCTCGTCGTAGTACGTCTCGTACGCGGACAGATTGATCGTCGCGGGATCGACTTCCACCTGACCGAAGTCGGGATTGACCGTTGCATCGAGCGTGAGATTGGATGTCAACAGATACTTGAGGTCCATGCCCGTCGCGAGATTGGTCGACGTCGATTTGTGGAATGGATCTGTCGGCGCCGCGTACTTGGATTGCACACCGCTCAGGACGTATGGCAGCAGCTCGAATTGACGCGGCTGCGCGCCGATCTTCAGACCCGTGAGATGACCGTAGAACGCCGGCCCTCCAGACTCGCTCGTTTTCCAGTATGCCCACATGTCCTGCTCATTGAGCCGGTCCACGTAGCGCCAGACTTCCATTCCCCACGTCTGCACAGAGTCACGCGAGAATCGCAGCTGCGAAAACGGGATACGCATCTCCGCGGTCCAGCCGAGTGAATCGACGTGCGTCGCGGCCTCCCATATGGGATCCCAGGACGGATCTCCGTCGAACTGATCCCCCTTGACGCCCTGCGGATTCACCTCGAACCAGGCCTCGTCGATGTGATTGTGGTAGGGATCGAGGACGACTATGATCTTGTCTGTCGTCAATGAATTGAACGAGCCGTTGTTGCCACTGGCATCCAGCAGCTGGTCGCGCCGCGCCAGCGGAGCGCGAATCCCTTTCGCTCCGATCGAGTCGTTCACGCGAGCCCCGATATACAGGGCCTGATCGTCATATAGAATGCGAATCTCGGTGGCTTGCGTCGCGGGCAGGCCTTCGTGCGGCTGCTGCTGTATGAACTTTGTTATCGGTGTCGCTGCCTTCCATGCAGCGTCGTCAAGCTTTCCGTCGAGTGTAATGGGCCCGTCGCGCCGCGACGCGACCGCCACTGGCGGTGTGCGCGGATGAACCGACGACGTGGCAGCTTCCTGCGAGTGAATTGCGACTGGTGCGAGGGCAAGCAACACCACAACTGCGGAACGATATACGTGCATTGGAAGTTGTGTCAGGAGAGTGTCTGGTTTCAGCCATCGCGTGGTTAGATGGCACCAGCAGTCAAAAGGTTGCTTGCCGCCCGCGCGGGTTTACGGCCACGGCCGCGGTCGCGGCGCCGGCCATGGCCACGGGCCGAACGCTCGCCCGCCAGCGAGCGAGCGAATTGCGGCCTCGCGCACCTGCGGATCCTTTGAGTCGATCAGCACGCGCATTCTCGCGGCGGTATTGCCGCCTGATTTGGAGACAGCTCGAATCAGCGCGCGCCGCACGTCGGAGTTCTTTTCGACGCCGAGTGCGGAATCGATCTTCGGAAGCGCAGTACTGTCCTCGATCTGGCCCAGCGCCCACGCCGCGCGGAGCCGAACGTTGTCATCGGACTCCTTGAGGAGATGCGTCAGACCGGCAACCGCACGACCATCGGCATGTCCGATCTGACCGATTGCCCACGCCGCTGTACCACGTACCCTCACACTCTTATCGGACTCGGTGGCACTTGCAAGGGCGTCAGTGGAGGATGCGTCGCCAAGCTCTCCGAGCGCCCACGCGGCGGATTCACGCACCTTGTCATCGGAATCCTTTTGCAGCGCACGCTGCAGCGCGCTCGCACCAGCGTTGTCGTCGAGGTTGCCAAGCGCCCATGCACTCATCTCGCGCACTCCCGCATCGCTGTCGTTGGTGAGCGTCGTGGAGAGTGCCGGTACGCCATCTTTCGCGTCCAGCGTTCCGAGCGCCCACGCGGCTGCGCGGCGCACGGAGGCGACGTCATCATGCTGCAGCGTGCGTATGAGGGCCGCCGACGTGCTAGCGGAATCCATTCGACCGACGGCAATGACCGCCGCTTCGCGCGTTACGGGTGACGCATCGTTGAACAGCGAGACCAGCGGCGACAGCGCGCGACCATCCTCGATTCTGCCAAGCGCCCACGCGGAGTTGGCGCGCACGTCGGCCGTTGCATCGCCGAGCGCGTGAATGAGCTGATCCACCGCTGTCCCGGCATCGACGAGACCAAGTCCGAACGCAGCGATCGCACGCAGCGATGCATTGCTGGATGTGAGCCGCGTGAGCAGCTCCGACGCGACGCTCGAATCGTTCTGGGTACCGATGAGACGCACCGAGAGCTCGCGCACGCATGGATCGTCCGACCCGAGCGCACCTATGAGCCTGGTGACATCAACAGCAGGAAGATTGCGGGAGTCAAGCATACCGTGAAGGTCGGCCGACGCGCCAAGCGGTGTCACCGGCGCGTCGCTGGAGCGCCCCCAACTACCGTTGCCGACGGCCCTCGCGGCGAGCGCGCAAACGTTTGGCGATACGCCGCGCGCGGCGGTGAGCAGTGCGCTCACGTCGAACGACGCCGTGTCCTCGGCTGCGCGCGCGAGCGACGAATGGTCGTGCCTGACCGCACTTGCGGTCGACACGAACGCTGCGGCAGCAACCGCTCCAATGATTCTCAACATCGTTCCTCCTCCGTGATTGCCCATGTCTGCGTACCGGGCTGTATGGTGAAAAATCAGCACTCCGGGCCAAAAGCACGCGCGCGTAATGGCCTCGGGCCGGTTACGCGCGCACTTGTAGAGTTCCTACGGGAACGGTCGTGGCTGCGGCCATGGCCACGGCCACGGGCCAGTCGCATTACCACCGGCCAGTGCATCGACCGCCATCGACTTGACCTTGGGATCCGATGACTCGAGCAAGCTGCGAATGGCGCTCAGCGACTGTTCACCCATCGCGCCAAGCGCGCGTATGTAATCGACCTGGATGTCCTTGTCGGTCTCGGTACGTAGCGCGGCCTGCAGTGCGGGAATGGAAGTTGTATCCCGGATCGTGAACAATGCCCATGCAGAGAGCCTCCGCACATCCGGATCGCTATCATGCAGCTTCGCGACGAGTGCGCTCGGCGCGGATCGCGGCCGCACACTCCCAAGCGCCCACACCGCCCTGCTACGTACATCTGCGTTCCTGTCGGCGAGTGCCGCCGTGAGCGCAGGGATTGCCGCGTCATCGTGAATGCTGCCCAGCGCCCACGCGGCGGTGGCGCGAACGGAGTCGCTGGCGTCGGAGCGAAGCGCCGACGTGAGCGCACTGACGGCCGACTGCGGGGCGTTGCGATGATCCCGGGCGAGCGCCCAGGCGGCCGTTTCCCGCACCGACGCGTTTGCATCGTGAAGCAGTGCACGAGTCAACGCCGAGGAGGCAACCGGGTTCTCGATGTACTTCGAGAGTCCCCACGCTGCTGTTCTCCGCAAATCCGCGTTCGTGTCGGTCGCAAGAACCTTCGCGAGCAGATCTGCACGCTCGTCGGGAGTTTTGGAATCAAAGGTCGCATCGAACGAGAAGGCGGGCTTGACCACGATCTCGCTCATCCGACCGTCAGAATCCGAAGCGCGCACGCTCACCTTCGGGGCGATACTCGGCAACCCAGTCTGTGCGTCGGACAATACGCTGGAAGCGACGTTCATTCCGAATCGAGCCGCAGCATCAGCGAGCGTGTTGTTCGCGCCTTGGGCTTCCGTCCGATCAGAACCTCCTGATGGGAGCGCACCCCGAGGCGTTGCGACAACCTGTGGCGACGTCAAGGCGTGCGATGCCTCGGCGAAAGGCGCACGCACGATCGACGATGGTGTTGCTGGAGCGACGCGAGGCATGGGTGCAGCGGCGCCGACGACAATGGAGAGTGCGCCGAGCGAGCCAACGAGCGCAGCGGTCTTCCAACGACCTGGAGTCGAACGCCGCGCCTGCGGATCGAGGATCGCGAGCATGCGACCCTCGAATTCCTTCCTTCGCGCCATGGCGAGCGCGACCATCGGTGTGCGATCGCCGCGCACGGAAGTAACGATGTCGAGGAGATGCTCGGCGTAATCCGCCGCACGCGTGCCGCACATCAGGGCCAGATCATCGCACGCACGCTCGCTCTCGGAGCGCAGTCGCTTTGCTGCCGTCCAGACCAGGGGATGAAACCAGTACACAGCGCACGTGATGCGGCCGAGTGTATGACCGGCCAGATCCCTGCGGCGCACGTGCGCGAGTTCGTGCAGGAGTACCGCGCTGCGTCGCTCAGCAGACCATCCCTCGCTCTCGACCGGAAGAACGATAGTCGGGTGCAGCGTACCACATGCGAATGGCATCTTCGTTTCCCTGCTCTGCAGCAACCGTGGCGCTTTCTCGAGCCCGATGCGATCGGAGATCTCCCACACCGTGTCGAGCCATTCTCTCCCGGTGAGAGGAATGCTGTTACGAACGATGCGTCGCAGGGACAGCGCTGCAAAAGCGAGCGAGGCCGTGATCGCGAGTACGACTGCGAGCCAGGTGACAAGCAAGATCGTCAACAGATCTGTGTTGCGTATACGGTCGGCAATGCTGGACGTCTCAGTCGCCGGCGAAGTCTCGGGAGCAACCGCGTGTTGGGACGCCGCGAGATCGAGCGGTTTCGTCGCCGCTGCCGACTGGTCGCCCGGCAGTGCAGAAGCGTGCCGCGTGGCTGCAACGCCAGCATTCGACACCACGCCGCTCGTCGCAGCCAGAGCTGGGAGAATCCGAAGATGGATCGGCGCCCAGACCGTGAGCGCAGGAATGAGCAACAGCGCACCGAGCGTAACGAGCCAGACGAGGTGACGTGCGCCCGCGGCCGCGCGTTGCATCGCGAGTGTGACGCCCAGCGCGCCGATCAGGATCAGCGTCGCCTTCACGATGAGTATCAGCAGTGACAGGTTTTCCCCGTGGAAAGGTCCGACGCTGCCAAGAGAAAGTGGCGACATGATCATCTGCCCTCCTGGCGTGCGCGGCGAATCGTTTCGCGATGGCGCTGCACGTCGTCTTCGGTCATGTCGGTGTCGGACATGCGCAGCAACGCTGTGACCGCCTGCTCCGGAGATCCCGCGAAGTAAGTCCTGACGACGTGTGCGAGAACGTCCTCGCGCGCTGTTTCGGTCGGTCGCGCCGGCGAGTAGACGTAGCGCGGGCCGTCTTCCTTGTGGCGAATGGCATCCTTCTCCGCGAGTATGCGCAACACCGAGCGCACTGCAGAATAAGTCGGGGGATCGGGGAGATCGTTCATGATTTCCGCGACTGTCGCCTCGCCGCGCCGGTGCAGAATGTCCATTACCTGCCGCTCGCGGCGGGAGAACGAAGGGGCGGGAGCGGCTGTTGCGGTGCGCCTGGAAGCCATGCGAATGCTCGACTGATGAAGGGCGGCCTGGTCCTGCTGAAAAATCAACTGTGTTGAATTTTCACCATTACGTCGCGCCTGTCAAGGGGAAACATCCCGAACTGCCCAATCCCCGGATCTTGCGGTTCGGACAGGTGGCGCCACATTCGCCCTGTGCATGCATGCCCGAAGCGGATTCTCCAGTCTGAACAGAGGAAGCAAATGTTGGCTCTCCGTGCAAGAAGTCGTGCTGGGATACGTAACGCCATTGCCGTGTCCATCGCCGGGCTTTTCCTGTCGGCAGCAATCACTATCGCCGCCGGCGCACAGGCGAATCGCGGCGCGGTGCCGAGCGGGTCGTTTACGCTGGAGCAGGTGCTGAGCTACCCGTTCGCGACCGGACTGACGGCTTCGCCGAAATCTTCGCGAATTGCGTGGGTCATCGACGCATCCGGTGTGCGGAATGTCTGGACCGCTGAGGGGCCCGACTTCAAGGCGCGCGCACTCACGGATTACCGTGCGGACGACGGACAGGAGCTAACGAATCTCGTCGTATCGCCGGACGGCAGGTGGGTCGTATACGTGCGCGGCGGTGATCACGACGCGAACTGGGCCGCCGAGGGCGGTCTGCCGCCGGATCCGGATCATTCGCCGGTCAAGCCGAAGGTCGAGATATGGGCGGTGCACGTGGACGGCGCCTCGAACCAGCCACCGAAACTGCTTGCGGAGGGTGACGAGCCCGTGATCTCCCCGCGCGGTGATCGTGTCGCATTCACTAAAGCCGAGGCGATCTGGACAGTACCGATCGACGGATCGACGGCGGCGAAGCAGCTCTTCTTCGCGCGAGGGAGCAATGGATCGCCAACGTGGTCGCCGAACGGCGACCGGCTCGCCTTCGTTTCCAACCGTGGCGACCACAGCTTCATCGGCATCTTTACGTCGGACTCGACGCCAATCCGTTATGTCGCTCCGTCGACGTCGCACGATCGGTCGCCGAAATGGTCGCCGGATGGGACGCGCATCGCGTTCGTGCGCACGCCGGGCACCGGTGGTGCGCCGGAAACAGTACTGGAACTGCATCCGCGGCCCTGGGCAATCTGGACCGCCGATGCGTCAACCGGTTTGGCCGGCATCGTCTGGCAGGGCGCCAAAACGCTGTTGAGCTCCGTACCGACCACAGACGGTGGCACCAACCTTTCGTGGGCGGCCGGCGGACGCATCGTCTTCCTGAACGATACGGACGGATGGCCGCATCTGTATTCCGTCGCTGAAATGGGCGGGACGCCATTGCTGCTCACTCCCGGATCTTTCATGGCGGAGTTCATTACTCTCTCGCCGGACGGCAAATCGCTGATGTACAGCGCAAACACCGGGAACACTCCGGGGGACGGCGACCGGCGCCACATCTTCCGCGTGCCGGTCGATCGAGCCGCGCCTGTCGCGCTCACGTCAGGCACCGGTCTCGAGTGGACACCGTTCGTAACAGGCGACGGAAGCACGATTGCGTTCGTCGGTGCGGGTGCGCAGAAGCCGCCTCTGCCGATGGTGATTCCAAGCAACGGTGGCTCGCCCCGCGCTATCGCAGAAGAAGTGATTCCGGCGTCGTTCCCGACGGCGGATCTGGTGATTCCGAAGCCGGTCACGTTCAAGGCTGCCGACGGAACGTTGGTGCATGGCCAGCTGTTCGACCGCAACGGCGCGGGATCGGCCAGGAAGCCGGGCATCGTCTTCGTGCACGGCGGTCCTCCACGCCAGATGATGCTCGGCTGGCATTACATGGATTACTACTCGAACTCGTACGCGGTCAATCAGTATCTCGCGAATCACGGCTACGTCGTGCTGTCGGTGAACTACAGACTTGGAATTGGTTACGGACACAACTTCCACCATCCGGCGCATGCTGGATCGGCTGGCGCGTCCGAGTATCAGGACGTGAAGGCGGGTGGCGAGTATCTGCGCTCGCTCGCGTCGGTCGACTCGCGGCGCATCGGAATCTGGGGCGGATCGTACGGCGGCTTCCTCACCGCAATGGCGCTCGCGCACAACTCCGACATCTTCAAGGCCGGCGTCGACATGCACGGTGTTCACAACTGGCTGGATGAATCGGGCAGCAGGCTCGTCAACGCACAGCAGCGTTACGAGAAGAGTGACATCAAGAAGGCGCTGGACGTTGCGTGGACTTCATCGCCGGTGTCGGCAATTGCAACGTGGAAGAGTCCGGTGTTGCTGATTCAGGGTGACGACGATCGCAACGTGCACTTTCACGAAACGGTCGACCTCGCGCGGCGCCTTTCCACCGCCGGAGTGAGCTACGAGGAAATGGTGATCCCGGACGAGATCCATGGCTTTCTGCGACACACGTCCTGGGCGAGCGCTGACTCGGCGACGGTCAGCTACTTCAACAAGCAGTTCGGCGTGAAGTAACAGCGTCCGGAGTTTCGCGAGATACGACATGCTACACGCGTTCGGGGCTGCGTGAGTAGTTCAGCCGTCGACTCGGTACCGGAGTCGACGGCTGAATAAGTCAGTCTAGAACGGTTCTGTATGTATGCTGGGTGTTCAATTGCACGATTTCACAGTTGAAGACGCTTCTTATCCCGCGCCTCGTGTACAAGGATCGCCGTCGAGGAATCGCATCTTTGACATCGTCAGAATTCACTGCGCAATGCGGTGACTGGATCGACGCGCATGCTCAACCATGCTGGGATAAAGCTAGCGATTGTGGCCACTCCCAGCATCAACACAGTTACCCCTACCACTGTCGCAGCATCCGTTGGACTGATCTCGAATACGAGCGCTGCGAGTAGCCGGCTGACCGCGAGTGCGGCAGCTATCCCGATCGCTACGCCAGCCGCTGCGAGCGAAATGCCGCGAACCATGATCATCCGGCGGACGCGTCCGGACGTCGCACCAAGCGCCATGCGAATCCCAAACTCATGCGTGCGTTGGCGGACCATCGTTGCAATAACAGCAAGCAGGCCGATTGCAGCGAGCGCGATAGCGGCGATTGCGAAAAGTGCGAGGACCATCGCATTCAACTCCGGTTGAGCGCGGGCAACGTCGAGCGGCGTCTCGATAGAAGAGGCGCCAAGCACGATCAGGCCGGGAACATCGGACACAGTACGGCGCACCGCCGGCACGGCAGCATCGGCCAGCACGCTCGTGCGAACGAGCAGGGTCGATGGCACGCCGAGCGGCGACTGAGCCGATGCGAAGTACACGCTCGGCCACGGCGTTTGCAGCTCTCGGTACCGCGTATCTGGAACGACACCCACAACCGTGAAGAGTTGTTTGGAGATACTCAGTTGCTTGCCAATTGGATCGCCACTGGGCCAGAAGTGCCCGGCCACGGTGCTGCTAATGACGACCACCGGCTCCGATCCCTTATCGTCTTTATCGCTGATGGATCGCCCGCGGAGTACGGGAATCCCAAGCATCGCAAAGTAGTTCGGCGCTGCGACATCCATGTTCACAACCGGATTTTGCGCCTGCTCTGCTTCGGTCTGCCCCGGTGTAGACACGCGTCCATCGACTCCGCCACCCTCGCCGACGAACGGAACAGCGAAGACGGGCGTGACGTCTCTCACAACTGGAAGCGCCTTTGAATTCGCGACCGCAATGTCGATGGCACGCTGCTGTCTTTGAGGATCACCAAGCTGGTCCGGCTGCATTGCCAGCTGGACAACAAGGAGATGCCCGGGCTCGAATCCCAGATCCACATTTTGCAGATTGATGAAGCTTCGTACCACGAGTCCCGCGGCGACGAGGCTGACGGTGGCAAGGATGATCTGCACTACAACCAACACCTCCGCCAGTTTCCGTACCTGGCGCCCACCGCTGCTGCGCGAGCCCGAGCGAAGAATCTCGGATGCCGGCACGCGCAATGTGAAAACCGCTGGCCCCACCACCGAGAGCAGCATCGCCACGATGGTAATAAGAAGCGCTGGGACGAGCATGCCAAAGCTCACGCTGATCTCGTCTATACGTGGAACGCTGCTCGGCGCCAGTCCGACGAACAGTTTTACAGCGGCGGCGGCGAATGCAGTGCCGAGCAATCCACCACCGATTGCGAGCAGACCGCTCTCAATGATGAGTTGCGCCACGATGCGTCGGCGACTAGCGCCGAGTGCCGATTGCACCGCCACCTCCTTAACGCGGCCGAGCGAACGCACGAGCAGAAGGTTTGCGACGTTGACGCAGGTAAGTAGAAGGAGCACCGCTGCGGCAAGCGCAACCAGAACAACCGCGGGCTTCGTGCTGCCGAGCATGACGTCAGCCAATGGGTTCGCGACACCACGGACGTCACGCTGCGAAGCTGGCGCATCGGGACGATCGAAATAAGCGGTCAGCTCAGCGCTGGCCTGTCGAGCCGTCGCCCCTGGTTTCAGCCGTGCAAGGACATCGAGCTCTCCGGACAGGATGTCGAGGAATCCACCCGCAGCGCCATAGGCTATGAGTGGCGCCCACACATCGGTGGCGCGAGGATAATCAAGTCCCTTGGGCATGACGCCCACGATCATGTAATTTTTGCCCGTGTAAATCATCCTCACCGATTTACCGATGATCGCCGAGTCACCACTGAAGAACTTCTGCCACGCGCGGTAGCTGATGACGACAACAGGTGTCGCGCCCGCGATATCATCTTCAGGTCGCAGCGCGCGGCCGAGCGCCGGCCTGCTTCCGAGGACATTGAAATAGTTCCCGGACACGAGGCCAATCTGAATTGGGATTGCCCTTCCGTTGATCTGTATCGGCGCTGCAACGGCACCACGGAAAGCAAAGAACGCGACCCGGTCCAGTGCCTGGGATCGTCGCTCGAAGTCGCGCACATCGTTCAGAGTAAGCGGAATCTTCGAATACTGACCACCTCTCGCCTCACCCCAGAGCAGCAACAGTCGGTTCTGATCAGCGACTGGCAACCTACGAATCAGGACAGTGTTAGCCACCGTAAACACGGCAGTCGATAAGCCGATACCGAGACCCAGCGCGAGGATCGCAGCCGCGGCGAAGCGGGGGGCCCTGATAAGGCTGCGAGCGGCCACACGAACCTGCTGTATCAAAGCACCCATCCGCGCTCCGATGTTCAGATTATCGATACTGCAGATGTGCAGCCGCTCGCGTAAGCAGTCGGCGGTGTATTAGGTACAACCATAATAAACGACAATAAACGACGACGGCAAATCCTAAATGGATTGCCGCCGTCGTTCCCGATCTCACAACGCCGCTACTACTTGGACATGGTCAATACCAATATAAAAAAACAGACATCGCACTAACCAGCGGCTAGAACGGCAGATCGTCGTCCTCGTCCTGCAACGCCGCTGGGAAATCCTCGAACTCCCCGCCTGCCGGCGCAGCACCACCGCGCGCAGCCGCAGCGGGACGCGATGCACGAGACGGCGGTGCGTCACCGTCAAAGTCGCCGCCGCCTGCGCGGCCGCTGAGCATCAGAAGCTCGCGGACACGAATCTCCGTTGTGTAGCGAGTCTGGTTCTCCTTGTCCTGCCATTGCCGGTACTCGATCGGCCCTTCGACGTACAGCTTGTCGCCCTTCTTGACGTACTTCTCGACCACATCGGCGAGACCCATTCCCTTGTCGCCGCCAGCCTGCGCGCGGCCGGCGTTCCAGACGACGCAGCGATGCCACTCCGTCTTCTCCTGCCGGTCGCCATTCGGCCCGGACCATGATCGTGACGTCGCAAGTGAAAAGGTCGCTACTCTACCCCCGTTGGTCGTCGAGCGAACTTCGGGGTCCTGTCCGACGTTTCCTATCAACGTCGCTTTATTAAGGCTTCGGCTCATTTTGGCTCCTGGCGAGGAAGGTTGCTCGCCGTTGAAAGTATGGGTTCATCCCGCCGGGCGGCCAAGCCCCGGTCGTGTTCCGTTATCAATTCGTTCCGCACCGCCAACCGCAAATCAACCCGCAAATCAACCCGCAACACAATCGCATCCTCGCGCGGCGCCTGATAATATCGCCTCCGAAGGCCCACCGCGACAAACCCGCGACTCTCGTATAGCGCTCGAGCGGCGGCATTCGACGCCCGGACTTCGAGCCACATGTACGCCGCCCCAGCCTGCTTGCAGCGATCCAGCATGGCATCGAGCAACCGAGCACCGACTCCCCGATTTCGTCTCGTCGGCGCAACCGCGATGTTCAGGAGTTCGGACTCATCCATTACCGATTGTGTCAACGCGTAACCGACAACGTCACCGGACTCCTCCGCGACCAGAAACACGGCTCCCGCGCGAGGAGCCAGGTGCGGTGTGAACATGGCGCGCGTCCATGGGTCACTGAAAGACACTCGTTCGATCTCGGTGACTGTTCCAAGATCCGTTCGCTCAGCCTCGCGGATTGTCATGGTCATATCGCGAGCGATCGACCGTGGGTTGCTTCCCACTTCACCTGAGCTTCAGCGAGCCGGCCATAAGCCGGCTCCCATGAATCAAGGTCCACCGCGCCATGAGCTTCAATCTGCTCGAGCCGCGAGACTACGGACGCCGCATTTGGAAACGCGTCGTGCTCCAGTCCGGGTCCGATCAGCCGCGCGCCCGATCGGCTCGCGCGATCGCGCAGATCGTCATCACCGATCAATCCAGCGTCACCGACAACCACCGCGCGACCTGCCTCGCATCTGACATCGGCGAAAAACCATTCGTTGCGTCCCGCCGGCAGTGCCGCCACGTACACACCGTCGCGCACCGACGCACTCCACGCGAGCAGCTCGAGCGATGAGACACCATACAACGGGATGTGCAACGCGGAGCACAGCCCCTTCGCAAGCGCAGCCGCCGAACGCAGGCTTGTGAAGCCACCAGGTCCGGCGCCGCAGATGACGGCAGAAAGGTCGGCGGCAGCAACACCGCTGTCCGCGAGACACCTGGCAACCGCCGGAGCAAGCGCCTCGGTGCGTGCGCCACTGGCCCGGTCGCGAGAGACGAACGCGAGCTCCGCTACGAGTCCTCCATCGCGCAGCATCGCGATGGATCCAGACTCGGTCGATGTCTCGATCACGAGAATGTTTCGGCGCATCATCCCGCGAGCAGCAGCCTGCAATCGGGCCGGCCTGGTGCATAGTCGAGCGCGATCGGAAGGTGGGCGGCCGGCAGAAGCTTCCCTGCCCGCTCCGGCCACTCGACGATCACGAGCGCGCTCGAATTGACGATGTCGCTCCAGCCAATCTGCTCGAGTTCCTCGACGCGCTCAATCCGATACAGGTCGATGTGATACACGGCAGAACGTGGCGACGCGTACTCATGCACGATCGCGTAGGTCGGGCTGGTTACCGGTTCCGTGACGCCGTAACCCCGGCAGATTGCCTGCGCAAGCGTCGTCTTGCCAGCGCCAAGCTCCCCCGTCAACGCAATCACGAGTTGCGGGTGCGAACCGGCGCCAAGCTGCTCGCCCCACTGCACCAGCTCGACTTCACTCATGACAAGATGCCCGCGGCTAGCACCCGAGGGAATTGTGTGATGATACGCGTCCATCATTCGCTCCTGAGTGCTGCGAGCGACGACGAAGTACGCTTCGCCTTCCCATCCCGCTGCGCACGCAGCTCGAACAGCTGGTCACGAATCCGCGCCGCGCTTTCAAAATCCAGATCCTTCGCGGCAACCTTCATGTCGTCTTCCAGCGTCTTCATCAACGCATCGATGTCGGCGATCTTCGAATACTCCGGCGATGCCTCGGCTACTCGCCGAGACTGCTCGGCCTGACGATCCTGCCGCTCGGATCGGGCATCCGCGACGCGGGTGATGAAGCGAACCTGATCGGTGCTCTTGACAACGCTTCGCGGCGTGATGCCGTGCTCCACGTTGTAAGCAAGCTGGGTCGTTCGCCTGCGCGCGGTTTCGTCCATGCACCGTTTCATCGAACCCGTTATGCGGTCGGCATAAAAGATCGCGCGGCCATTCAAGTGCCTCGCCGCTCGACCGGTCGTCTGGATGAGCGAGCGATCACTGCGGAGAAAGCCTTCCTGATCGGCGTCAAGAATGGCGACCAGTGATACTTCCGGCATGTCCAGCCCCTCGCGCAAGAGGTTGATTCCAACCAGTACGTCGAACTCGCCGAGTCGCAGTCCACGCACGATCTCCATCCGCTCGATCGCGTCGATGTCGGAGTGCATGTAACGCACCCGGACTCCCATCTGCTGCAGATAGTCGGTCAGATCCTCCGACATTCTCTTGGTGAGCGTCGTAACCAGGACGCGCTCGTTCTTGCGCTCACGTATCCGGATCTCCTTGAGGAGGTCATCGACCTGACCGCGCACCGGCCGCACTTCGATCTCCGGATCCACCAGCCCGGTCGGTCGGATGATCTGCTCCACCACCACGCCGTCGCTCAGGCGAAGCTCGATGTCGCCCGGCGTCGCCGACACATTGATGGATCGCGGCGTTAGTGAGAGAAACTCGTCGAATGTGAGCGGCCGGTTGTCGAGCGCGCTCGGCAACCGGAACCCGTAGTCTACGAGAGTGAGCTTGCGCGCGCGATCGCCGTTGAACATTCCGCCTATCTGCGGGAGTGTCACGTGTGATTCGTCCACGACCACGAGAAAATCGTCCGGAAAATAATCGAACAGACATGCCGGACGCTCGCCGACTTCGCGACCTGAGAGATGGCGCGAATAATTCTCGATGCCGGCACAGGTACCGATCTCGAGCATCATCTCGATATCGAAGTTGGTGCGCGACTCCAGGCGCTGTGCTTCGAGGAGCTTGTTCGTGTTGCGAAGCTCGAGCAGTCGCTCCGCAAGCTCGGCCTGAATGCGGCGCACGGCGCGCTCGATCGTCGGCCGGCTCGTCACGAAGTGCTTGGCAGGGTAGATTGCCGCCCGCTCGAGCGCCGCTATCACGTTTCCCGTCAAGGGATCGATCTTGCTTATCCGCTCGATCTCGTCGCCCCAGAGCTCGATCCGGACCCCCTGCTCCTCGTACGCTGGAAGAATCTCGACCGTGTCTCCGCGAACCCGAAACGTTCCACGCTCGAATGCAACGTCGTTTCGTCCATACTGAATCTTCACAAGTGAACGCAGGATGTCGTCACGCGCAATCTTCTGGCCCTGAACCAGCGTAACCATCTGCTCGCGATACTGGACCGGGTCCCCAAGACCATAGATCGCCGATACCGTGGCGACGATGATCACGTCGTCGCGCTCCATGAGGCTCGACGTCGCGCGCAATCTCAGCCGATCGATATCCTCGTTGATCGACGCATCCTTCTCGATGTACGTGTCGGTCGTCGGGACGTACGCTTCAGGCTGATAGTAGTCGTAGTACGAGATGAAATACTCGACGGCGTTGTGCGGAAAGAACGACTTGATCTCGCCGTACAACTGCGCAGCCAGCGTCTTGTTGTGCGAAAGTACAAGCGTCGGCTTGCCGTGCGCCTGAATCACGTTCGCGATCGACATCGTCTTGCCGGAACCTGTCACGCCAAGCAGCGTCTGGAACCGGTCCCCACGCTCGAGTCCGCGCGTCAGCTCGGCGATCGCCTTCGGCTGGTCGCCTGCAGGCTCAAATGGGGCCACCAACTCAAACTTTGCCATGAGTCCCGAAATTTAACCGAAGATCCGCTGTCGAACGAGCGTTCGAAACAACCGTCAACCTCTGCCCACTTCCGCGAGTGCAAGGGCGCAATTGATAAGAGCAATATGCGTCAGGCCCTGCGGAAAATTGCCCGCGAACGCGCCCGTTTCCGGATCGAGCTCCTCGCTGTACAGACCGACGTGATTGGCGTGCTTGAGCATGCGGCAGAAAATGCGCTCGCCCTGCTCGGCGTCACCCGACAGGATCAGAGCCTGCGCCATCCAGAAGGTGCAGATGGCGAAGACCCCCTCCTCGCCCGGCAAGCCGTCGTCGTTTCGATAACGATAAATCAGCTCACGGTCTTCGCTGCTCAGATCCCGAAGAGTCGCCGCAATCGTACCCTTCACGCGCTCATGATCGGGCGGGAGAAAGCCGACCATCGGTATCACGAGATTCGCCGCATCCAGAGCCTCCGTGCCGAAAAACTGCACAAAGCTTTGCCGCTTCTCGCTCCAACCTTTGTCCATGACTTCAGACCACACCGCGTCGCGCGCCGCTTCCCAACGTTCGATGTTCGCTGGCAGGCCGAACTCGCGGGCCATCTTCACACCGCGATCCAGTGCAACCCAGCACATCACCTTGCTCATCACGTAATGCTCCTCCGTCGCCCGCACCTCCCATATTCCGCTGTCCGGATCGACCCAGTGGACGGAGATCCAGTCGACGAGCCTGCTGAGCGACCACCACGTGCCCTCGCCAACCGGTGTGCTGCGACTCCACCTGTACGCCATGGCCAGAATCTCGCCGTACACGTCGAGCTGCAATTGCTCGGCTGCCGCGTTTCCCACGCGCACCGGCGCCGAGTCGCGGTAGCCGGAGAGATGCGGGAGAGTGCGCTCCGGAAGTTCGCGACTACCATCCACACCGTACATGATCTGCAGGTGGGAATCGGTCGCCTTGCGCATTATGCGTCGCAGAAACGAGATGAATGCACTGGCTTCCTCGTACTGACCCAATCCCTGTAACGCGTCAAGCGTGAACGACGCGTCGCGCAGCCAGACAAAGCGGTAGTCCCAGTTCCGTTCGCCACCGATCTCCTCGGGGAGCGAAGTCGTCGGAGCCGCGATGATCGCGCCCGTCGGCTGGTAGCAGAGAAGCTTGAGTGTCAGCGCCGAGCGTTCGACAACGGCGCGGTGTGCCCCCTCGTACTTGATGGTCGCGACCCAGCCATCCCAGAACGCAATCGTCTGCTTGAGACGCTCGTCTGATTGATACGCCGCTATGGGGAGAACCTCGTCATCGTCGTAGCGGAGAACAAAACACGCCGACTCTCCCGCGAGGAGTCTAAGTTGCGCGCAGGCGCCGTCGTCTCCAATCTGCCACCATAAATCCGGCGGCGCGGAAAGCGCAGCGGCCTCGTTGTCGTCGTCGGTGGCGAGCAGACCGTTTTGCCGCGGAATGAGGTGTGCCGGGTGCACGCCATAATCGAACCGCGGCGAGAACCGGACAGATACGTCCATCTGACCCCGCGTGCACGTCAACCGACGGTGCATCTCGGCGTATCCCGGCCGCCGCCCTTCCGGACCAAGGGGCATGAAGTCGCACAGCTCCAGAGTTCCACTGCGATCGTGAAACGCCGTCACCAGAACATTCGTGGCTGGCAGATATCGCTGCTCGCTGGTGTGCGGAGCTGCGGGTGCAATCTGAAACTTTCCGCCACGTGTAGCGTCGAGGATCGCCGCGAAGGTCGACGACGATCCGAACTCCGGTAGACAGCACCAGTCAACCGACCCATTCAGACCGACGAGAGCCGCGGTGCGCATGTCGCCGATCACGCCGTATGCGGAAATCGGCTGGTATGTCGGCTCAGGCGCGGACGACCAGCCAGCAGGCAGGCTCTCGGCGGACGATGTGGCCGTCATGTACGCATTCCCGCCAGAATCTCAAGAAGCTCGCGCACTGCGCGCGGATCGACCAGCGCGTGCTGCGCAGCCGATCCCGAGGTTGGATCTCCGACGCGCACCGTTACCGCGTTGGAGAGTGAATTGAGCTCGACGAAGGCATCTTCGTCGGTTACGTCATCGCCGACGAAAAGCAGCGACGCACCGGGAGAGGCCCCTCCCGTTTCCTGCACGATCTCGCGCACCGCATCGCCCTTGTTCAGGCTCGTATCCGGTAGAATGTTGATCACACACTTGCCCGGCGATGTGCGAACTCCGTGTTTACGCGCTATTGCGGCTGCACGCGTATCGAACTCCGCGACCAGATCGCGCTTCAGCCCGCGGAAGTGCAGAGACAGGCTCAGGTGCTTGTCTTCGAGGCTCGTTCCCGGAAACGTGGCAACGAGCTGTGCGAAATCTGACGTAGACGCCCGCAAGCTCGCCGCCGACCGGTCGGATGTTTGCGAACGCCGTACTGCCCCGCTCTCTAGCAATCTTTCCATCCCATGGTTGCCATAGATCGAGAGGCCATCCAATCCGACCATCCGTTGTGCGTCAGCCACCGACCTCCCGGTAACGAGCGCGACGTGCACGCCGCGGGCTCGCTGCCGCATGAGCAGGACTAGTGCCGCGCGCACTGAATCCGGCACGAGCGCGTCGCCTGGCAGTTCTACCAGGTCGCACAGGGTTCCGTCGATGTCGAGCATGACGACGAGCGGAGATCCGGGGAGCATCGACGCGATCGCGTCGGGACTCAAGGTCTTCACAACGTAGCCGCATCATCTGGAACCGACCCGCTGGCGGACACCGCCGCGGCAAGAATCGAATTCAACCAGTCTTCAATCGTGGCGTTTGCAACCCGATGTCGCAGCTGATCCATCCGTTCAGAACGCTCCGCTGCCGGCATGTCCAACGCTCGGCCGAGCGTGTCAGCAAAGGCTTCGATGAAGAACGGGTTGACCAGAAGCGCAGCATTCAGCTCGTCCGCGGCCCCGGCGAATCGACTCAGAACAAGGACCCCGGTTCCGTCGGCTCGGCACGCAACGAATTCCTTCGCCACCAGATTCATTCCATCCTGCAGCGACGACACGACGCACACATCGGCCGCGCAGTAAACCGCTGCGAGAAGATCCGCGTCGACGTTATCGTGTACCAGGACGATTGGCGTCCAGTCTAACGTCCGGAATTCATCGTTGAGGCGCGCAATCTGCTCGAGCACGTCATGCTCCAGCCTTGCATATGCAGGTATGTCGGTCCGCGACGGGGTCGCCACAATCAGCATCGTGAAGCTCCCGCGCCGCTCCGGATTTTCGTTCCACATGTGTTCGAGTGCGCGAAGGCGCCGGATGATCCCCTTCGTATAATCCATCCGATCGACGCTTACGACGAGCTGTCGTGTGCCGGACGCGTACCGGTCCCGCAATGTTCCGCACAGCGCCACCGTTCGCGGTAGTGCGGCCAGTCGCTCCCATTCCGCAACATCGATGCTTATCGGGAATACCCCGACGCGTGTCCGGTGTCCGTGTACATCGATCAGCCCACGATCAGCATCACACCCGGCGTCGGGGAATGTTCGCGTAACGCAATCCACGAAGTTCCGCGCATATCCGTCCGTCTGGAACTCGATGAGGTCGTTGCCAAGCAATCCGCGAAGCAGACTATCCTGCACTCCAAGCGGCAGAATACCGAATACATCCGGCGGCGGGAATGGGATGTGCCAGAACTGATGGATCAGTGCAGCCGGCGAAATTGCACGAATCTGCGCGGGCACGAGGGCGAAGTGATAGTCGTGAACCCAGACCATCGGAGCGCCGCCGACGCGCTCGACTTCCTGGATCACCGCAGCGGCGAAGAGGCGATTGGCGCGCACATAACTTTCCCAATTGCTCCGCCTGACGTCCACCATGCTCACGAAAAGGTGGCAGAGGGGCCACAGGGCACTATTCGCGAATCCAAGATAGAAGCCTTCAACGTCCTCTTCGGACAGCCAGACGCGCCGCAATACGTAGGACGGGTCATCGGGTGGGACGGACAGTCGACCGAAATCGTCCGCCACCATTCTATCGGCGTTGCCGGATGCCCATGCAACCCACGTTCCGTGAGTGCGGCGCAAGATCGGATCCAGCGCGGATACGAGACCGCCAGCAGGCGACCTTACGTCGATACTGCCCCCACGATGGATGTGCTCATATGGCTCGCGGTTCGAGAGCAGAATAAGTGGTCGATCGAGCTCGGCGTGATTTTCTTGTGGCATTTCTTAACCTACCTGAGCACGCGCCATGCCCGCACATCTTGCGTTGCCCGGTGCAATCAGGGAAATCAGTCCGCCATCTGCTCGCGACGTGTCACCTCGGTGACTCCCTTCACCCGGCGAATTGCGCGCAGTGTCTTGCGAAGGTGGGGCAGGTTCTCCACCTGGACCTCGATCACGCCGAACACGCGCGTATCCTCGCTCTTCAGCTCGAAGCTCCGGATGTCCGTCTTCGTCTCGCTCACGGCAGTCGCGATGTCAGCATAAAGACCGCGCCTGTCACTTGCTTCAACCGCGAGACGCACGAGAAAGCGCTCACCCTGCACTTCCTGCCAGTCGATTTCGAGCCGCCGCTCAGGCTCGTCATCGAGCAACATGAGATTGGGGCAATCGGCGCGATGAATGCTCACGCCGCGTCCGCGCGTCACATATCCTGAAACCGGATCGCCCGGAACGGGCTGACAGCACTGCGCATACCGAACGAGCAATCCGTCGGCTCCCTGAATCCTGACACCGCGGCCGGTTCCGCGCACGCGATCGACGAGACGCTCGAGACGATTCGGCCGCGGCGGCTCCTGACCGGCGTCGATCTCCGGATGCAGATTCCGAATCACGTCGCCCCCGCTCAGTTCGCCCTGGCCCACGGCGCTCACGAGGTGGCCGCGGTCGGTGAGCTTGAGCCCCTTTGCAGCAGTCTCCAGATCGTCATCCGTCGGACGCGCGACACGCCGACGCTTCGCCTCCTTGTCGATCATCTCGCGGCCAAGCTTGATGGAGGCTTTCTGTTCCTCCATGCGCAGGCGCTGCTTGATACGATGACGTGCGCGACCGGTGCGCACGTGCGCCAGCCAGTCGCGATTGGGCCGCGCCGACGGTGACGCGATGATCTCGACGGTGTCCGAGTTCTTCAGCTCGCGCGACAAGGGCGCCATGCGACCATTTACACGAGCGCCGCTGCAATGCAGGCCGACCTCCGTGTGCACCGCAAAGGCGAAGTCGATCGGTGTGGCGCCCTTGGGCAACTGAATCACGTCGCCCGTCGGCGTGAAGACGAAAATCTCATCCTGATACAAATCAAGCTTCAGAAATTCGAGAAATTCGTCCGGTGTCTTCGCGTCGAGCTGAAGCTCGAGCACCTGACGGAACCATTGGAGATGCCTGTCGAGCTCGTCCGAATTGCGCGCGTTTTCCTTGAAGCGCCAGTGCGCGGCGATACCGTACTCCGCGGTGCGGTGCATGTCGCGGGTACGAATCTGGATCTCGAACAACTGTCGGCCTGGGCCAAACACCGTCGTGTGCAAGGACTGATAGCCGTTGGATTTTGGCTGCGCGATGTAGTCCTTGATCCGCTCCTGTACCGGAGTCCACCCATCATGGATCACTCCCAGCGCGTGGTAGCAGTCCGGCACGCTGTTCACCAGCACCCTTATCGCGAGCAGATCGTAAATCTCCTCATACGGCTTGTCGCGGTTCACCATCTTCTTGTAGATGGACCACAGATGCTTTGGCCGGCCGGTGATCTCGACGTCGATGATTCCCGCACGCGCCATTTCCTTCGTGAGCGGTTCCCGCATCCGCTCCACCAGGTCGTCACGCTCCGCACGCTTCTGCGCAACCAGACGTGCGAGATGCCGGTATGCGTCTGTCTCGAGATGCTTGAATGCCAGATCCTCGAGCTCCCAACGCACCTGCGCCATACCGAAGCGGTGTGCCAGCGGCGCATAGAGATCGCGCGTCTCGAGAGCGATCCGGCGACGCTTCTCATCCGGCAGCGCCTCGAGCGTACGCATGTTGTGAAGCCGGTCGGCAAGCTTGATGATGATTACACGCGCGTCCTTCGCGATCGAGAGGAGCAGCTTTCTGTAA
>DATBNQ010000113.1:0-24934 GCA_036554185.1 Gemmatimonadaceae bacterium
ACACGCGCGCCATGATTTCGCCCGCCGATACGATTGCGAGCTCCATGATGATGTAGCGCCAGAGCAGATCCAGTCTGCCATTGCCCGCGCGGGCGGCTATCACTCCGTCGATGATGAGCTTTCCGATCCAGAACGTAGCTACCGGAACGAATGCGCGCGCGACTCGAAGCAGCATCATCGTGAGCGCGTAGCCGCGGTGCGTGTGCCAGACCATCCCGATCAGTTTTGGAACGTGACGCAGCGCGGCGCGCCGTTCGGCCCATGTTGCATTCTCGGCCTCGGCAGCGAGTCGGGCGCGGCCCCCCCCGCGTCCGCGCCCGCTCCCGCCAATCCCTGTCATCTACGGTGCGACCGGATGTCCGGCCGCCTCCCACGCGGAGAAGCCACCAGCGAGCTCATGCACGTCATCGAAGCCGAACGCGTCGAGCGTCGCGGCGGCGGAAGCGGACCTGCTGCCGCGCTGACAGTGGACAATCAATGGTCGATCTCGGGGAATCTCGCCGAGGCGATCATGCAGGGTGGGCAATGGAATCAGCACTGCGTTCGGAATGTGCCCGGACGCCCACTCATCCTCATTGCGAACATCGACTATAACAACACCGTCGTCCGGAAAAACAGCTGCGACTTCGTCCGCAGCGATCATGCGCGGGAGCATGTGCTTGCGCGGAACCGCGGCATCACGGTTGCGAACCTTCATCGCTCCGAAGTAGCGCGGTGCTACTGGTTGACCTTCGAGGACTCGATCGACGAACTCGGATTCACTCATCGGCGCAAACGCCCAGTTTGCAACCCGCTCATAGCCGAGCGTCGACTGTGCGGCCGAGCTCATCGCCTTTCCGCAAGCTGAACCCGCGCCGTGGCCGGGCCAGATCTGCAGATGATCAGGTAATTCCTTGAAACTCGCCAGCGATCTGTACAGCGAAGCAGCGGCCGCATGCATCGTCCCCACCTGACCGGCTGCACGCTCGAGCAGGTCCGGGCGCCCCACATCTCCGACGAAGACGAAATCGCCCGTCATCGCTCCGAGGGGACTGTCGGTACGCGCCAGATCCGTTACGAGAAAAGTGAGATGCTCGGGAGTGTGACCCGGCGTGTGCCGAACGCCGATCCGAACCATCCCGATCGTGATGTCGGCGCCGTCGTGCAGCGTGCGCACGCCAGCTTCGCCTGCGAATCCGTACTGCCAATCCTCGCCGCCCTCCGCCGAAACGTATAGCTGCGCGCCCGTCGCATGCGCAAGCGCGCGAGATCCTGACGCAAAATCGGCATGGATGTGCGTTTCAGTCACGGCGACGATTCGAACTCCTTCGTCGCGCGCAGCGCGCAGATACGTCTCGAGATCCATGTTCGGATCGACGACGATCGCCTCGGAGCTTCGCTCGCAGGCCAGCATGTAACTGGCCTGGGCAAGCCCATTGTCGTAGAATCGGCGGAAGAGCATGACGTAAGTCGGTGAGAGCGTGGCCGTGGGTCGAGGTCGAGCTGACGTAACAAGATATACCCGGCCAAACGAGACGTTGAGCCGGCCGCCCAACGGCGGGAACCACGCCGACATCTGTTGTCGCGATCCGGTAAATTGTCCCGAATGACACCCGCGATTGCGACCGAAGGACTGCGCAAGGTCTATCCGGCTACCGGCCGGTCGGGCGCCGCGGCTGGCCCCGCGGTGCAGCTTCCGCCGAGCGCGTCCAACGGAGCTGGGGCCGGCCAGGTGGTCGCGCTGGAAGGCCTCGACCTCGTCGTCAACGAGGGTGAATTCTTCGGGTTGATCGGACCAAACGGTGCCGGGAAGACGACGACGATCGGGGTCCTGACGACGCGCGTCCTGCCGACCGGCGGAACGGCTCGCGTTGCGGGTGCCGATGTCGTGCGCCAGAGCGTGACGGTCAGGCAACGAATCGGCGTCGTGCCCCAGCGGCCGAATCCGGATCGCTCGCTCGACGCGTGGGAGAATCTGATCTACCATGCCGCGTATTTCGGTGTGCCGCGCAGGGAAGCCGCGCGTCGCGCGACGGCACTGCTGGAGCGGCTCGAGATCGCGGACAAGGCGCGGATGAAAGTCGATCAGTTGAGTGGCGGTCAACAGCAACGATTGATGATCGCGCGTGCATTAATCCACGAGCCCACGATTCTTTTCCTGGATGAGCCTACCGTCGGGCTCGACCCCAATGCACGCAACTCGCTCTGGGAAATTCTGCGGGACCTGCACCGCCAGGGACGCACGATCGTGATGACCACGCACTACATGCCCGAGGCGGACGAGTTGAGCGATCGGATCGCGTTGATCGACCGCGGCCGGCTTCTCGCGCTCGACACTCCCGCTGAGCTGAAGCGCCAGACACCCGACGGTTCGCTCGAAACCTTCTTCATCGCCAAGTCCGGCCGAAGATCGGACACATGACCGCAATGGCACCGATTTTACCTGCGGCGTCCATCGCCAATCCGCATCCACCTGTCTCGGCGGGACGCGTGTTCCTGGCGCTCCTGAGCCGCGATATTCGCGTTGCGCGCCGTGAGCTTCCGTTCTTCCTGGTGCGAACGATCATGCAGCCGATGCTGTTCGTCATCGTATTTGGCTACTTGCTTCCCAGGATGGGCTTTACCCAGGCTGGCTATCAGGCGGCACTTCTGCCCGGCATACTGGCCTTGAGTCTGATGTTGTCGTCCACACAATCGGTGACGCTCCCAATGGTCACCGAATTCGGGTGGACAAACGAGATCGAGGATCGCCTGCTTGCACCGATAAGCACGAACCTCGTGGCGGTGGAGAAGATCGTCAACGCCATGATTCAGGGAATCATCGCGGCACTGGTAGTGTTGCCACTTGCGCGACTGGTGATGGGCCCGGTTGCCGGCTTCACATTCTCGCACGTTCCGGAACTGCTGGTTGTCGTCATTCTTTCCGCTGCGGCCGCATCGGCCTTCGGACTCCTGCTAGGTGTGCTGATCAATCCGCAGCAAATCGGATTCATGTTCAGTCTGATAATCACTCCGATGATCTTTTTCGGTTGCGCGTATTATCCATGGCGGGGCCTCGACGTTGTACCGTGGCTGAAATATGCGGTGCTTGTGAATCCTCTCGTGTATATCTCCGAGGGCCTTCGTGCCGCGCTGACTCCAACGGTACCGCACATGCCACTGATCGCGATCGTTGCCGCGCTCGCGGTGCTCACCGTCGGCTTCACGTGGGCTGCACTCGTACGATTCAGAATCAGGGCAATTGGTTGATGATTACGCAATTTGCAGAACCGTTCGAGAAGTTCGCGCAGCTCTTCGCGCGGGCGCGCGAAGAGCTGCCGCGCGACTGTTTCCCCGAAACCAACGCGATGTCACTCGCGACAGTCGGCGCGAACGGCCGGCCATCCAATCGAATAGTGTTGCTCAAGGCATTCGACGAGCGCGGTTTCGTCTTCTACACGAATTACGACGGACGAAAGGGTCGGGAATTGTTGGCGAATCCATACTGTGCACTCTGCTTTCACTGGCCTCCGATCGAGTTGCAGATCCGTATCGAAGGGCGTGCTGAGAAGGTGGCCGAGGCAGAGGCCGACGCATATTTCGCCAGTCGCGCGCGGATGAGCCAGTTGGGCGCGTGGGCTTCGGAACAGAGCCGTCCTGTGGAACATCCAGGCGACCTGGAGCGACGTCTCGCTGAGTTCAGCGCACGGTTCGACGGCCAGCCCGTGTCTCGCCCGGCAAACTGGTCCGGCTTTCGCGTGATACCGGAACGCATCGAATTCTGGCGAGCCGGAACCAACCGCCTGCACGACCGAACAGTGTATCAACGCGACGGCGAGGGTTGGAGCGTCGAGACAATTTACCCGTGATTAGAATCCGAGCATGACGACTACTTCTCTACCTGAACCCTTCGCCCATATCGGCTCCGAGCCGTGGACCATCGAGGAATCCCGCGCCCTCTACAACATAGAGGGCTGGGGCAATGGCTACTTCGACATCAACGAGAAGGGGCATGTCGTTGTTCGTCCCGACAAGGATGAACGCGGCCGCGAGCTCGACCTGTTCGAGCTTTCGATGGATCTCGAAGCCCAGGGCGTCGGAATGCCGCTGCTGATTCGCTTCTCCGACATACTCCGCTCCCGGATCGGCGATCTGCACGAGCGCTTCGTCTCCGCGATCAAGGAATTCGACTATACGGGTGGCTACACCACGATCTATCCGATCAAGGTGAATCAGCAGCGTCATGTGGTGGAGGAGATCGTCGAGTTTGGACAGCCGTTCGGTGTTGGACTTGAATGCGGCAGCAAACCGGAGCTGCAGGCGGTACTCGGCCTCGCCGAGACGACGGGACATGTGATCGTCTGCAATGGCTACAAGGACGAGGAATTCATGCGCCTCGCTCTCATGGGCCAGAAGCTCGGTCACCAGGTCTTCATCGTGATGGAGCAGGTGAGCGAGGTCGACGTGCTGCTCAAGGTCGCCGAGGAGCTCGGTGTTCGACCGACCATCGGCGTGCGTATCAAACTGAACGCCGAGGGTGCTGGCCGCTGGGCCGAGAGCGGCGGCGAAAAGTCCAAGTTCGGACTCAGCACTTCGCAGCTAGTTCGCGTTATCGACAAGCTGACCGAGTCCGGATATCTCGAGTGTCTTCATCTGCTGCATTTCCACCTCGGGTCGCAGATCACCGACATCCGGTACATCAAGGCCGGTCTTCAGGAAATCGCGCGTTACTACTCCGAGCTCCGTAAAATGGGCGTCGACGTGACGCACGTCGATGTCGGCGGCGGGCTGGGCGTTGATTATGACGGCACGCGATCCACAGCCTACGCGAGTGTCAATTACACGCTCCAGGAATACGCGAACGACATCGTGTACACGCTCGCCGAAGCCTGCCGCGAGGAAGACCTCCCGATGCCGCACATCATCAGCGAGTCGGGGCGCGCACTCACCGCGCATCACGCGCTCCTGCTGCTCAGCGTGATCGACGTCGAATCAGTGACGGAAGTTGTCGCACCCGAACTCACCGAGGACGACCACGCTCTGCTCCACGAAATGGCGACCGACCTGGAGACGGTCAACACACGCAGACTGCGCGAGGTGTTTCACGACGCCACGTTCGACAAGGAACGGGCACAGCAGTTGTTCGCGAGCGGCGTTCTCTCGTTGCGCGGCCGCGCGCGCGCGGAACAGCTCCACCTCGCGATAATCAACTCGGTCGCGCGCGAAGTTCGCAAGGACAGGGAAGAGTACACTGAGATAATCGAGGATCTCGAAGCGATGCTCGTCGATCGCTATTTCTGCAATTTCTCGCTGTTCCAGTCGCTGCCCGACAGCTGGGCGATCGACCAGCTATTTCCGATCATGCCCGTGCACCGTCTCGACGAGGCGCCGGTACGCCGCGGCACCATCCAGGATATCACGTGCGACAGTGACGGAAAGATCGACAGATTTGTTGGCGGCGACCGCAATGCGCCTCGCCCGAGCCTCGAATTGCATCCATTCCACGACGGGGAGCCCTACATCATCGGGATCTTTCTCACCGGCGCATATCAGGAAATACTCGGCGACCTGCACAATCTGTTCGGCGATACCAACGCCGTTCACATCCGGATCAAGGAGCGCGGTTACGAGATAACCG
Organism: Gemmatimonadaceae bacterium; assembly: GCA_036554185.1. GTDB lineage: Bacteria > Gemmatimonadota > Gemmatimonadetes > Gemmatimonadales > Gemmatimonadaceae > Fen-1247. The sequence continues at coordinate 5,597 of DATBNQ010000113.1, forward strand.
ACCTGGTCCACGGCGACACCGTCACGGAAGTCCTCGCGTATGTCCAGTTCCGCGCTGCTGACCTGTTGACGACATTCCGTCGCAAGGTCAGCAACGCCAGGAACATCACGCGCGACGAGGCAAACGCCTTCATCGCGGAATACCTCGCTGGACTGGAAGGCTACACCTACCTCGAAGGAGACGCAGCCCGGTAGCCGCGTAGCCCGCGGCAGCAGTCATTCCCGCGAAAGCGGGAATCCATGTTGTCGATTTCCGGCCGCGACGAGAGCGGGAGGCCGGATTGCAACCGCCAGAATCCCGCTATCGCCCGGTGTACAATGTTCTGGTGTTACGCTTCGAAACGGCGCGCGACTTCCGGCCAGTTTACCACGTTCCACCATGCCTGAACGTAGGCCGGCCGCAAGTTCTGATATTTGAGATAGTACGCATGCTCCCAGACGTCCACGCCGAGTATCGGGTGCTTCTTTTCCATGACCGGCGTATCCTGGTTCGGCGTGCTCGTGATGGTCAGCTTCTCGCCATCCTTGACGAGCCATGCCCAGCCTGATCCAAAGCGTTTCGCCGCGGCATCGGCAAACTGAGTCTTGAACGTCGCGAAATCGCCGAAGGACTTCTTGATGGCGTCGGCGAGTTTCCCGGTCGGCTCACCGCCGCCTTTTGGCGACATGATCTCCCAGAACATCGAGTGATTCCAGTGACCGCCGGCGTTGTTGCGCACCGCGGTACGGATCGATTCGGGGACGGAGTCGAGATGCTGCAGCAGATCGTCGAGCGATCTGGATTGCAGCTCGGGTGCCTTTTCCAGTGCAGCATTCAGATTGTTCACATATCCCGCATGATGCTTGTCGTGATGGATTTCCATCGTACGCGCGTCGATGGACGGCTCGAGCGCGGCAAAGTCATACGGAAGGGGAGGAAGCGTAAACGCCATGACGTTAATTCTCCGATTTGGATTTGAAACGGGCGATCAGGGCTGGCAATATCGACAGAAATACAATAACCAGTATGATCAGCTCGATGTGCCTGGCCACTCCAGGAAATGTGCGGCCGAGGAACAAGCCTATGAGCAGCATAGACCATACCCATGCCACTCCCCCTGTGAGGTTGTAGACCAGGAAGCGGGAGTACTGCATTTCGCCCATGCCGGCGACTACCGGGGCGAATGTGCGGATGATAGGCATGAAACGCGCAATGATAATCGTCTTGCCACCATGCCTTTCATAAAACTCGTGCGCCCGAATGAGATGTTTACGGTTGAACAGGAGCGATTCTTCGCGCGTGAACAATCGGTGGCCGCCAGCCTTTCCGATCGAGTAGCCAACGCTGTCGCCCGCCACCGCCGCGACGCACAGGATCAGGCCGAGAAGCCAGACGTCGATGTATCCCTGCGAGGCCAGCAATCCAGCCGTGACGAGCAACGAGTCACCAGGCAGAAAGAAACCGATCAACAATCCGGTTTCGGCGAAGATGATTGCGGCCATTCCGGAATATCCGGCCGCCTGCACCAGGCCGTTCACGTCGCGCAGCCGGCTGAGTAGCTCCGTTATACCATGCATTCTGTCGAGATGAGTGTGAGCGGCGGAGCCAGTCGTCCGATCGGACTTTCTGAGCGTGCCGAACGAGTGTTCGAGGGGGCGTCCACCGCGGTCGTCCTGATCCTCGCAACTGGATGGATCCTGTCCATCGCGATGGCAGGGGCGACAGGCGACAAAGTTAACATCGTCACACCCGCCACCGCCGCGGTCATCAACGAGCTGAGCTCGCCAGATGCACCCAGCGCTGCCTATCTCACCGCCGCAGTCAACTCGGCGATAGTGTCGCACATCGAGAGCGACGCCACCGGGGAAAGTGGCAAACTACGAGCACAGATTCGCGGGGCGAGCGAGCGTCCCGGGATCGTTCGCGCCGCCTTCGCCGTTTCCGGCGTCCTCAGGAACATCACCGATTTCAGCCTTATCACGTTGCGTTCCGCGCGGGATGTCCGAGGTGGCCGCCTCGGACTCTACTACATCGGCACGTGGCCAGCTGCGACGTCCGCCAAGGGCGGTCGAGTGATGTATCGGCCACCCAGCGGTTTCATCGAAGTAACTCCCGCCAACGAGGAAACGCCTCTCTCGGAACATTTCAGAGTGCGCGACTTTCTGACTCACGATCAGCCTGACGTGTGGCCCAAATACGTGGTGATCAACATGAAGCTGGTGGACAAGCTGGAACTCGTGCTGTCCGATCTCCGCGCCCATGGCATCAATCCTGAAGGAGTACATGTGATGAGCGGCTTCCGGACACCCCAGTACAATCACAGCGGCGGTGATCCCAGTGGTCGCGCAAGCCTCAGCCGGCACATGTATGGGGACGCGGCCGACATCTACATCGCCAGCAGTGCGGGCGGTCAGATGGGCGACCTGAACCACGACGGTCATATCGACGTCGGCGACGCGCGCGTGATACTTGCTTCTGTTGACCGTGTGGAAAGAGCGCACCCGTCGCTCGTGGGCGGCTGTGGTGTCTATGCAGGAACGAGCGCGCACGGCCCCTTTGTGCACATCGACACGCGAGGCTATCCCGCCCGCTGGACCGGAACCGGAGACTGATTGATGTCCGAAGTGACCGAACGAATCGTTCCACGTAGCGGCACTCCAGTGACCGAGGTGGCGGAGCCGTCCGCAGACGACCCGCGCGGCCGCCGCCCCGCGACCAAACCGCGAATGCAGGTCCGCGCTGCGGACCTCGAGCCCTACGTCGGACTCAAGTACCTGTCTCGCCTCTTCAAGCTGATGGCGATCATCCTGATCCTCGTGCTCGTGTCGGAGATAATTACCGGTCTCGTCACCAGCGGACTCGAGGAGCTACCAATTCTACTTGGCGAGGTCAGCAGGCTCGTAGTGCTGGCAGGGCTGCTTTGGGGGAGTGGCGATCTCGCGATTCTGCTGATCGATATGGGTCACGATCTCAGAGCGACCCGAATCCTGCTGGGACGCCAGCTGGCACACAGCATGGATGAGCAGCACGCCAAGATCGATCCAGGTATGACGCATCCGGTCGCCGACACAGACGGTTCGGTGTGATATTTTCGTGCGTGAGGATTGACTCGGTTTCACAATTCATTGATGAGGCAGTACGATGCTCTGGACAATTGCGATAATCCTGTTCGTACTCTGGTTGCTCGGGGTACTCGTATTTCCCGTCGTGGGAGCGCTCATCCATGTCCTCCTCGTCGTCGCGATCATCATCGTGATCTACCGTCTCGTGACCGGTCGCCGTCCCGTACTCTAGGCCCGGCGGATGTGGTTTCGAGTGCGAATCACACTCGCCAGCGTCGAACTGCGACGGACACCGCGGTTCGCGTGACCGATGATCGATCAGTCGCGCGCGACGGGATTTCCATCTCGGCCGCGCGAGTCATCGCCGTAAACGTAGGGCGTGTACGTGAAGTTGACTGGCGGGGGCAACGAATCCGTACGGGAATCTGGAAGACGCCGGTCGTGGGTCGGTCCGTCGCCATCCGCGGCGTCAATCTCGAAGGCGACGATCAGGCTGACCGCGAAGTCCACGGAGGCCCTGACAAGGCGGTCTATGCGTATGCTCTCGAGGACTACGCGTACTGGAACGAACGAGAGGGAATCGATCCTCGCGCGGCGGTCTTCGGCGAGAATCTCACGCTGCAGGGTATCGACCTTCGCGCGGCGCTGGTCGGTGAGCGTTGGCGGATCGGCAGCGCCGAGCTGGAGGTTGCGCAGCCGCGCCTGCCGTGCTACAAGCTGGGGATTCGCGTTGGCGACGCGACTTTCCCGAAGCGATTCCAATCTGCGGGCCGACTCGGTGCATACCTGCGAATTGTCAGTGAAGGAGACGTGACCGCGGGTGACGAAATCGAAGTCACGTATCGCCCGAGCCATCGCGTTACGCTAGGCTCGATGATCGTCGCGCTTCACGATCGCAGCAAGGCATCCACGCTGCTGGCGGCGGAATATCTGCCGGAGTTCTGGCGGCTCGTTGCATCCGGCGTGCCGATGTCGTGATTCCCGATTCGGCTCGCCTGTGTTGCGGATATATCAGGACGTATCAGCTGTTGGAGCGGCCGCGCCGGTTGCGACCGCGACGCAAAGGTGTGCTGCGTCGAGTTCCTGAAGCAGGTGGCATGCGTGCGGCAACAGCGCTGCGCCAGCAGCAGTCAGTGAGGTTGCATGACCGCCTCGCTTTCGTGCGATGGTCGTGACGCCAATGGCACGATCGAGTGCCGCCAGCGCTTCTGACAGCGTTGATTGCGCGCATCCGAGTGCGATGGCAGCGGCGCTGATGCTGCCGCGTTCAACGACGGCCACGAACGCGCGCAACTGCCGTATCTCCACCCGGGAGTTCCAGCCGTTGGCACCAATCACCGAACCGCGCTCGTCATCGTCGACGGCCATGAAACCCTCCCGCTTCAAACAAACCTATCGGTAATACCGATATTTGGAATGGGTGGGTTGCCGGTCGGCTTGTCGGCGGCGCGGTTGTACCGCTTTCGGGTCGTCTCCTAGTACCTTACGCCGTGCCAGAAACCATTCTCACGCGTGTAGTCGTTGTTCTGTTCGAGCCACAGGATCCGGTGAACATTGGTGCGACCGTGCGCGCCATGAAGAACATGGGTGCGACGGATCTCCGTCTCGTGCGCCCCTGCGAGTACACCGACGTAAGGCTCGCCGGCATCGCGCACAGCACGTCCGACATTATCGAGCGAATCCAGCATTTTGACACGCTCGACGAAGCGCTTGCCGATTGTGTGAAGGTCGCCGCCTTCACGGCTCGACGCCGCGCGGCCAAGCGAGCCCTCACGGATGCCCGTGCTGCCGCGCCACTGATACGGAGCGCTACCCAGGAGGGACGTGTCGCGCTGCTGTTCGGGCGGGAGGACAGTGGATTGCCCAACGAGGCCATGGACCGTGCCCATCTTGTGGTGACTGTTTCGACCACCGAGCACAGCTCTCTGAACCTGGCGCAGGCCGTGTTGCTGGCCCTCTACGAGTTGCACGTGGCCGCTGCGGATGCAACGAGAATCATCCGGCCGCCCAAGCGCGATGCGCCGGCCGCTCTCGCGGCGGACTACGAGTTGATGTTCAACGACGTAGAGACGGCGCTCGAGGCGGTGCAGTTCTTCAAAACGCGCCATCACGAGCGGATCATGCGTTCAATCAGGTCGCTTGCGTTCCGTGCATCACCGGACACACGAGAGATCGCGCTGATGCGCGCGATGGCGATTGAAGTATTGCGCACCATCGATCGCATCAGGCGCGGCCTTGCATCATAGGCCCGCAACGGCCATAATTCGCGCACATCTTGGCTTGTGAACATTTTCACAAAGCCGAGCGTTTCACTCGCCTTTTAACTACGATTCGCGGATGGCGTTGCGAAGGAAGTGGCTCACGGTATCGGGGTTCATCGCGATAGCCGCAGCTGCCACGATGCTCTCGGCATTTAGCGGCGCTTCAACGTCGCAGGGTTTCAGCCCGGTTCAGCCCGTTCGATTCCCACATCCCCTGCACGTACAGACGTTGAAAATGAACTGCCTGTACTGCCACTTCTCCGCCAACAAGTCGCCCGATCCCGGAATGCCGGCCGTCGCAACGTGCATGGGCTGTCACGCGCTCGTTGCGACCAACAAGCCGGAGATCAAGAAGCTGGCCGCATACTGGAACAAGAAACAACCGGTGCCCTGGGTTCGGATGCACAAGGTCCCCGAGTACGTCCACTTCCCGCACATGAGTCACGTGAATGCGGGCGTGTCGTGCCAGACCTGTCACGGTCCGATTCAGAACATGAACCAGGTCTACCAGTACTCCTCATTGAACATGGGTTGGTGCGTCAGCTGCCATATCGGTCAGTCGAACCCGCCTTTCAAGGCGCGCTACGACTGCGCTGCCTGTCACTACTGAGCCGCGCATGAGCAGCGAAGAAACAGAATCGAAAGGGATCAAGCGCAGGGACTTTCTGAAAGTGGTCGGTGGCGGGGTCGCAGTCGCGGCATCCATCGGCTGCGAATCGGACAGAGTCGAGAAGCTTATCCCGTATCTGGTCTCGCCGGATAACACCGTTCCCGGTGTTTCCACGTACTACGCGACCACCTGCCGCGGTTGCGCGGCTTCCTGCGGACTTCTCGCCGAGACGCGCGACGGACGGACGATAAAGCTCGAGGGGAATCCGGATCATCCGGTGAACCGCGGCGCACTATGCGCCACCGGGCAGGCAGAGCTGCAGGCTCTGTACAATCCGGATCGCTACCGCTCGCCGATGATCCGCAAGAACGGCAAGCTGGTCGCCGCGAAGTGGGACGAGGCGCTCAAGCTCTTCTCGCAGAAACTTGGCGAGACGCGCTCGCGAGGGGGCGCCGCGAACGCGGTGTTCATCAATCAGCACGAATCGGGTTCGTTTCCAGCGTTTCTCGATCAGTGGCTTTCCGACTTCGGCATGCCCGCGCATCTCAGTTACGATGCAGGTGTCGATACCGAAGCGATTGCTGCTCACACGGCTGCGTATGGCGTTGCGTGGCCGCGCTTCGATTTCAACGCTACGCCGCTCATCATATCATTTGGAGCGGACTTCCTGGATGGCTGGGGTCCCGCCGTTCCGCAGCAGCTCGACTGGGCAGACGCTCGCGCGAAGCTGGTCGGCGCACCGCGCCTGGTTTTCGTCGGACCGCGTCGCTCGCTGACGGGCCTCAATGCGGACAGCTGGCTCGATTGCAAGCCAGGCACGGAAGTGTCGATCGCGCGCTCTCTCAGTGGCGAGATGTCGGTTGCACAGGCGGCGGAGGCGAGCGGAGTCGATGCCACGCGCCTTCAGAGTGTTGTCGATGAATACAAGGCCGCGAAACCGGCGCTCGTTCTTGCCGGCGGTCATGTTGCCGGTGCAGCGCAGCTCCTTGCGGTGGCATCAGCGCTGAATCATTCGAATGGCGCGGTCGGTACCGCCATTCGTCCGGACGAAGCTCTGCTTGGCTACGAAGGTATTGCGGCGCCGGCGCAGATCCGCGCCGTCGTCGAGCGCATGAACTCCGGCGCCGTGTCGCTGATCATGGTTCGCGGCGCGAACCCGGCGTTCAGCATGCCGAGGAGCACGGGTTTCGCTCAGGCGATGGCGAAGGTGCCGTTCAAGGTTTCGTTCTCGAGCATAATGGACGACACGAGTGAGATGTGCGATCTCATTCTTCCCGACCATCACTCGCTTGAACAGTGGGGCGACGCGGAGCCGGTGCGCGGAACCTTGTCGCTGCAACAGCCGGCTATGGATCCGGTCTTCGACTCGCTTGCGACATCGGATGTTCTGATCCGGGTTGCCAAGGGTGATCCGGCGACCGCCGCGAAGTATGCGCGGCCGGACTACCGCAGCTGGTTGATCGCACGTATTCCGGGTGGTGATGAGGGGATGGCTGCCGCCCTTCCCAAGGGAATCGTTGCCGGTACCGCGCTCGCGCGCACGGCTGCGCATCCAGCGCTGCCAGCGATCGCGACGGTCCCGGATATCTCGACGACGGCCGGTGATCTGTATCTCTTTCTGTATCACCATCCGGTCCTCCGTGACGGTCGCGGCGCAAACAAGCCATGGCTGCAGGAGCTACCAGATCCCGTCACCAAGCTCACCTGGCAGACGGTAGTCGAGATGCACCCGCTCACGGCTCGCAAGATGGGTCTCGACAACAGTGATCTGGTCGTGGTATCGACGAGCGCGGGCAAGCTCGTCGCGCCGATCTATCTCTACCTCGGCATCAGGCAGGACACGATCGCGATCGCGACGGGTCGCGGTCACATCAACGCAGGGCGATACGCGAAGGCAGGGGAGAACGCATTCGATCTCGTCCCACTCGCTGAAAACGCCGCTGGCGGAATCGCTCTCGTAAGCACCAGAGCAAGTGTGGTGAAGGCGGGCGGCAGTATGCTGCTCGCAACGACTGAAGGATCTGCACGTCAGCATCTTCGCGATATTGCACGCGCGATACCTGTTGGCGAGTTGAGTGGCGGCGCGGAGCACAAGCAGGAGCCGGAGGAGGAACATCTACCCGGCGACGCGTCACACGAGTTCCTGCCGGGTCTTCGCTCGCCGGTAGCGAACGATGCACAGGGCGACTTTGGCGATCCGAGCTCCAAGGACAAGGGGATGTACGACCCCAACCACTGGAGCAACATGGCCAAGCGTCGCTGGGCGATGACGATCGATCTGGCGCGCTGTACGGGATGCGCTGCGTGCGTAACGGCGTGTTACGCCGAGAACAACATTCCGACGGTGGGCGCTGAGTGGCAGACGCCTCAGATTCTTCCTGATCGCACTGGTTTCGGTGCGAACATCACGCGCAGTCGCGAGATGGCATGGATTCGGCTCGAGCGCTACTACGAGGGTGGTGAAGACGGCGGTCCGGATTTCGAGACTCGCTTCATTCCCATGATGTGTCAGCACTGCGGCAACGCTCCGTGCGAGCCGGTTTGTCCGGTATATGCCACATATCATGCGCCCGACGGGCTGAATGTTCAGGTCTACAACCGTTGCGTCGGGACGCGCTACTGCTCCAACAACTGTCCGTACAAGGTTCGCTACTTCAACTGGTTTGGGTATGGCGAGCCACACCGTCCGCAATACGCTTTCCCCGAGCCGCTCAACTGGCAGCTGAATCCCGACGTCACCGTGCGAGGGAAGGGTGTCATGGAGAAGTGCTCCATGTGCGTCCAGCGCATCCGGGGAGCCGAGCATCGCGCCAAGCTCGAGGACCGGCCGCTGCGGCCGGACGAGTTCACGACGGCGTGTGCGGAAGCCTGTCCGTCGCGCGCGATCACATTTGGCGACGCTGCGGACGAATCGTGGTCGGTTACACGATTGATCAAGGACGAGCGTGCATACCACGTATTCGAAGAGCTCAACACATTCACCGCGGTAGTCTACTTGAAGAAAGTCAATCACCCGTCGCCGGCTGCAGAGCCGGCGCACGCGTAGGGGTCCGCGGATGGCAACTGCCACAAAGCCGGTGACGGACGTCGAGCTGCTTCGCCGACCGAACATTCCGAGTGCGGAAGTGCGTCTGCCTGCCGTGAAGGACTACGAGCAAGTCGACGACGAGATTGTAGCAACCTTACACCCCACCGCCCAGTGGTTCATCGGGCTCGGTGTGGCGATCACGTTCCTGGTGATCGGTGCGCTGGCGTGGACGTATCAGATCTACACTGGCCTCGGTGTCGCGGGTTACAACCCGCCGGTCATGTGGGGAGTGTACATCGTCACCTTCGTGTTCTGGGTCGGTATCGGGCACGCCGGAACGCTGATCTCCGCAATTCTTTATCTGTTCAGAGCCGGATTCCGAACGACGATCTACCGATGCGCGGAAGCTATGACGGTATTCGCCGTCATGACGGCCGGACTGTTCCCGATTCTGCACCTTGGCCGTCCCTGGAAGTTCTTCTGGCTGATCCCGTATCCCAACTGGCGTTACATCTGGCCTCAGATGAAGAGCCCGCTGGTGTGGGACGTGTTCGCGATCCTGACATACCTCACGGTTTCGGCGACCTTTCTCTACATCGGCCTCGTTCCGGATCTTGCGATTCTGCGAGATCGCGAGAAGAATCCGATCCGCAAGCGAATTTTCGCGCAGCTCGCGCTGGGTTGGCGCAACACGGATCGTGAGTGGCGCCACTTCGTTCGCGCGTATCTCTTCCTTGCCGCGTTTTCGACGCCTCTGGTGCTCTCGGTTCACTCGGTCGTGTCGTTCGACTTCGCCATGTCGGACGTACCCGGCTGGCACACGACTGTCTTCCCTCCGTACTTCGTCGCTGGCGCGATCTACTCGGGCATCGGAATGGTCTTCACGATCATCATACCGTTGCGCAAGTGGTTCAACCTCAAGCACTATGTGACGATCAACGATCTCGACGCGGCCGCCAAGCTTGCGCTGTTCACGTCGCTCGTCGTCGGTGTGTCGTACGCGTGCGAGTGGTTCGTCGCATGGTACAGTGGCAGTCCGGCGGAGAAGCAGTTCTTCGCGAATCGCCTCTGGGGTCAATGGTGGTGGGCGTCGGCGCTGTTGTATACCTGCAACATCTGTCTGCCGCTGTCGCTGTTCTCGCAGTGGTGCCGCCGAAACACGACCTGGCTCTTCATACTGTCGATCTTCATCAACATCGGCATGTGGTTCGAGCGCTTTGTCATCGTCGTTCCGTCGCTTTCGCATGAGTACGAGCCGTGGCAGTGGGCCGGCTATCGCCCAACCTGGGTCGATTACGCGATTCTGTGTGGCTCGTTCGGCTGGTTCTCCATGTGGTTCCTGCTCTTCATCAAGCAGTTCCCGGTGATAGCGCTGACCGAGATCAAGGAAATCGTGAAACCGCGACTGAAACATCGACACGCGCAGGGCGTCGACGTTACAGCTCACCCGTTGCCATTCATGCCTGACACGCCAGGGGAGTTCGACTGATGCGCGGCGTAATCGGGCTATTTCGCGAGCTTGACTCGACCTGCGACGCGATCGCGATTCTCAAGAAGCGCAAGATCGGCGAGTTCACCGTCTACTCCCCGACGCCTCGCCACGAGATCGAGCATGCGATCGACAGGGGGCCGAGTGCGGTGCGCATATTCACGCTCATCGGCGGGTTGTGCGGTGTCACGTTCGGTTACTGGATCGCGATCTGGATATCGGATTACTGGCCAATCGTCGTCGGTGGCAAGGCGATAGCCACGTGGATTCCGTATACGGTCTTCGGATTCGAAGTGATGGTGCTCATCGGCGCTCTCGCTACGGTTGCAGGGTTGTTCGCGACCGCGAGATTCCCGCGAATTACACATACAGTTGGATACGATTCCCGGTTCAGCTACGGTGACTTCGGCGTCTGGATCGAGCCGTCGCCGGACAAGATGCAGGAGGCAGAGCAGTTGCTACGTGATGCAGGTGCCGTGGAGGTGCGCGTTGAACGCTAGAACCATTCGCGCCCTTCTTGCGATCGCGCCCCTTACCCTGAGCCTGTCGGCCTGCGAGTGGTTCAGCGACTTCCGTCGCCAGCCAGCGCTGCATCCGTGGCAGCCGATTCACTGTGACGCGCGACGCGACGTGTGCGACGAGACGATCCCGTCGCGCGGCAATCCGCAGAATTCCGTCTCTATATACGGAACAGCCCGCGCAGGATTCGAGACGTCGTATAACGCGTTACCCGGCGTTATCGACTCCATGTCGAACATTCAGAATCCGACCCCGGTAACCGAAGCATCGTTACGCAACGGGCACAAGTACTTCGCGATCAATTGCGAGGTATGCCACGGGGAGAAGGGACTGGGCGACGGACCGGCAACCAAGTACGGGATGATCGGAATCAATCTGACGATGGATGTTACGAAGAATCGCACCGATGGCTACATCTTCGGCATGATCAGGAATGGCCGCGGCGCAATGCCATCGTACAATCGCATCGAGGAGATGGATCGCTGGGACGTCGTGAACTACATCCGTGCCTTGCAGGGTAAGGTCACGGCCAACATCACGACCGGACCGCTCGCTCAGCCAGGCGTAACTGGACGTTGGGTGCCAGGTTACACACGCACTGCTCCCACCAAACACCCGCCATTCGTTCCGCCATACGAGGGAAGCGCAAAGGCGTGGTATCACAACGGCGAAGCTCCGCCTGAACTCAACATGAAGTCGCCGCGAGTGGGACCTCCATTGCTCGATTCCATGGTTTACAAGACTGGTATTCCGCAGCAGGTCAAGCCATGAGTGCACATACTGAAGGGCACGTAGTCACGCGCGATGAGGTGATCAACGGCACGCAGACACCGGTAGCCCGATGGGTGAAGATGTCGTGCGCCATCCTGGCAATTGTCGGAACGCTCGCGTTCATCGCTGGTGCGTTCATGGGCGTCGACCGCGCCTGGCAGGCAGTCCACTTCAACTGGCTTTTCTTCAGCACGGTATCGTCGGCTGGCGTTACGATGGTCGCGGTACAGCGCATTTCTACGGCGCGATGGTCCAGGCCCGTTGTACGCTTCATGGAAGGCTATGTAGCGTTCCTCCCGGTCGCGTTCATCATTCTTTGCATCACTCTGTTCTTCGGACGCGATCACATCTTCCCGTGGACCCAGCACCCGCTGATGATCGAGGAGAAGCGCCAGTATCTGAACATCCCGTTCTTCATTACGCGGGACCTCGTCATGTTCGGGATCCAGACGGTGCTCAGCGTCTGGTACATCTATACAAGTGTCCGGCTCGACGTCGGGATAGTTCCGGAAAGCGGATCTTCCTGGGCCAGAGGGATTCGGGAGCGCATGCGCAATGGCTTCCGTGATGAGCGCAGAGAGATTCACTCCACGCATTCGCTGCAGGGAAAGCTCGCCGTCTTCGTGGTCTTCGCCTTCGCCCTGTTCTGGATCGTGATGTCGTGGGATCTGTCGATGTCACTCGATCCGCACTTCCAGAGCACGCTGTATGGCTACTGGTTCTTCATGGGTGCGTGGGTAGCTGCAATCGCGGCATGGACTCTCATCACAATGGCGTGGCGCGGTCATCTCGGGCGCCAGGACATGATAACCGACGTCCACTTCCACGATCTCGGCAAACTCTGTTTCGCATTCACGGCGTTCTGGGGATACCTCACCTTCGGGCAGTACCTCGTTATCTGGTACGGCAATCTGGGCGAAGAGACTCACTGGGCTCGACTCCGCCTGATCGCACCGTGGAGCTGGATCACGGTTGCCGTCGTCTTCCTGATGTTCTTCCTGCCGTTCTTCGGTCTTCTTTCTCGAGCGGCGAAGGTATATCTGCCGACCATGGCGTTCTTCGCGTCATGCCTCGTCGTGGGCCTTTACCTGCATCGCTACGACGAGATCTATCCATCCATATACGGTGTAAGAGTGGACGGGACGCTCCCGTTCGGCTTCTGGGAGATCGTGATTACTGCCGGGTTCCTGGGTATCTGGGGACTTTGCTACATCGGATTCATGGATGCATTCCCGCGCATGCGGGTGATGTTGATGACCTCGCCATATCGTGACGAGGTCCAGGTCCCGGTGAATCCGAAAACGATGGACGCCCTGCCGGCGCACGAATAAGCACGAAAATACGAGGGGCAGACGGCGGCGTCTGCCCCATGGTGTGCGGCGTGTCCGCTGTTAAATTCCGTGGTTCGCCGTCCTATTGAACAGCGCGGCGGCATTCGGGGGCTTCGTTCAACGGTAGGACATCGCCTTTGCAAGGCGAGAATAAGGGTTCGATTCCCTTAGCCTCCATAAGAAGGCGGACAGTTCGACGCAACAGGCGCGGATAATCCCGCGCCTATTGCTTTTGTGGTAGCGCCCCGGGGGACAGCAGCCGCTCCCAATCTCGTGCGACGATCTGAGCGAGCGACATGCTTACGCTGCGAGACGCCGCTGCGATTCGGTCGTGAAGTCGGGCAAACAGCAGCGACAGTGATGCATCGAACGGTGATTCCCCGACGACTCTGGAAAAGTCCATCGCGCCTCGCGGCCTGTAAACCAGCTCGCTGGCGACCAGGGCCGTTCGCTCGGCAGCTACCGTCGTGATTTCACGCGTAACGCGGTGCGCGAGCAATTGCGCGTCGCGGAGCTCGCCAACGATGTCCTGGAATCGTGCCAGGTCGCTGACGACAGCTGGTGACAACGAAATCTCCGGGCCGAGCGCTTCCAGCACGTAACGAGCGCGTTTCGCCGCAATTCGCGCCTTGTGCAGATGCCTCGTGTCGTCCGCGGACTGGATTCGTGATAGAGCCCTGGAGAATATTGTGGCCTCGGCCAGCAAGAGCGCCGCGGTAACGGGCCGCATGGTGGCGCTTGCTTTTTCTGTCCGGACGTCGTGTCGCTCCACAAAATGCGTAAGCTGCTTGCAGAGCTTGTGCTCTGTTCGCTTGTAGTTCCGGTCGAGAATTTTTCTGAAACGGCGCCAGGCGATTTTCCGATCTGACTTGAGGCTCTTGATCACCCACTTCGCCGCCTCCAGGCGAGTCTCGCCAAGAGCACTCGTTTCGGAACGGAGCCATGCGATCTGCACGTCGAGATCGCGCAGTGTCGTGGTCGCGCGTGCGATGTCGCGCAAAGATCGCATGGTTCGTCCACGAACCGTGTCGTCGAGACAGGAGCGATACGCACGGATCCATGATCGCAACCGTCGAAGCTCGACTCTGAACTCGTGAATGGACTCCGCGTCGGCCTTGCGGATGGCGTCGTACGCGCGGGCAACTGAGTCCAGCGCGTGCAGAGCAACAACGCGGGCAGCGCGTTGGGCAGAGTCGGAGTCTGGATCCCACGTGAGGTGATCTTTCATTGCGTGGTCGTCGCTATGCCAGAATGATACGGAATTGTCCGTTCCGCCGCCTTATTGACATGCGCAGGACCGAAGCACGATTGCGAAACAGGTGACTCCGTCAGGGCGCTGCCGGGACCCCATTGCGAAAATTCAGCCCAGGGGATATTTCCGACGATGACTTCAGACGTCAAAATGTCCCATCCTGCGTCGCGCTTCCTGATACTAGGCACTACTCTCCTGCTCGGCGTTGGAGGGGTTGCGCTCATTTTTGCTCCTGTGGAAATCGGCGGCGCTCTTGGCCTGCCGGACCCGGCGGGCATCTCGGTACTGTTTCAACTCTACGGCGCGGCGCTCTTCGGCCTGGCTATGACCGGCTGGATGGTCAAGGATGCGATCGTAGGCGGGGTTTTTGGGCGATCGTATGTGGTAGGGAACGCGAGCCACGCCCTTGTCGGAGCGCTCGTTCTGGCAAGGCCAGCCGTTGCAGAGGGCGCAACTCCAACGTTGCGGATAATCACCACGGGCTATTGGCTTCTCGCAATCGTGTTCGGCTATTTAATGTTCATGGCAGCCCCGCAAGCTCAAAGGCAACCATGAGGGTGGCCGGCCAGCCGCGCGGCGATCCGTAGGCCGCTTTATCGGAGATGCTTTGGAATGGCACAGCAACAGCAGAAGACAAAAAAGCCAAAACAGAAAAACGATAACATTGTAATTCTGTACTCGATCATTTTCTGCATCGTTCTCGTCGTGTACATTCGTTACATAATGTGATCCACTGTACCACACAGCAATCGAACCACAAATCGGCGAAGTGATGATAATCGTGAATCAACCAGTTCCAGCGGTCGGGGCGTCTGCGCCTGACTTCACGCTCGGCTCTACCTCTGGCGAGCAGGTGACGCTTTCCTCGTTCCGTGGGAAGAACGCCGTTCTGATCGCTTTCTTCCCGCTCGCGTTCACCAGCACGTGCACCACGGAGCTCTGCGATTTCTCGGATGACTACGATGCGTTCGCAGGCTCGGGTGTCGTGGTCCTTCCCATTTCGGTTGATTCCGTTCCAACCCTCAAGGAATTCAAGGCGAAATACAGTATGAAGGCCGATCTGTTATCGGACTTCAAGAGGGAAGCAGGTCCTGCGTACGGTGTGATGTGGCAGGACGCATTCTTTACCAACAGAGCGTACTTCCTGATCGACAAATCCGGCGTCATACGATGGGAGCATGTTGAGGCGACGCCAAGTGGTAAGCGTGGCAACGCCGAGATTCTCGCGGAGATCGCAAAGCTCTAGGCGATTCCGGTGGTGTGGTACACCTCACCCTGCGAACATTCGCAATCGGACCTTCCCCTTTTCCTTGATCAGCAACGCCGGCATCCATGGCAGCAGTTTCATCTGGATTGGACTGAGGATTGCGGGAAGCGACTTTTCGAGGTCCGCTTTGGTGAGATCCCATGCCGCCTGCACGTCGTCACCCTGACGCTTCAGTGCGTCAGCCGGCTTGAAGTCGTCCGGCAATGCGTAAAGATATTCGCTCAGAGACTTCCAGAGCGTGTCAATGCGCGCGCGGTAGGCTGTATCTGCTTTTTCGAGCGCGGCTGATTGGCCCGGCGTGAGAAGCAAGGAATCGGACTGCTCGAGTATCATCGAGTATGGATCCGGCACATTGCGCGAGTACCGGCGAACGAGCTCCTTCACCGAGAGCTTTGGTCCCTTGCGCCCTTGACGTCCGGGCATGATCCACCGATCGAGTTGCTGCTGATCGAGCGAGCGACCGAGAGTGAGCGATATGTCGAGCGTCACACGAAACGGGGCGCGAAGTAGTGTGTTGGTCGGTCGTGTATCTCCAAAGCGCGGGTTTACCGCATACTTGAATCTCGCCGTCGCTGGATCAAACCCAGTCGGTATGTAAAGGACTGGATCCGGATACGCCGCAGTTCCCCACCCGCGCAGGCGGTCTGCGCCGTGCAGCAACTGATCGAGCCCGCCGAGGGGGTTGGACAGAGCCAGGGAGATCCTCCCGTACTTTCCGGTCACCGGCAATAGCCCGCTGAAAGAGAGCTGCGCATTCAGCGCCGTCGTCCATGGCCCCTCGCAACTGTTTCGCCCGGCTGCCTGATCGAGCTGCCGCGTGAGGCAGCTGCGAACATTTTGTGACGCGGAGGAGAGCAGGGACCTTGTCGCCGCTGCAAGAGACGCATCTGACGTCGTCGCCGGATTGAAAATGAAGGCTCGATCGTTCGCCAGTCCGTCACCGTTCACGTCTCCACCTACCATTGGCGTGAATGGAAGCCCGGATTGCAGGCGGCCAAAAAAGGTCAGCGCAAACTTCTTTCGCGAGTAGCCGCCCTGTAACAGCAATTGATGCCGGACGTCCAGATTTCCCCTTGCCCAGTCTCGCGCAATCGGGCTTCCAAATGTCGAGCCGTCGAATCCACTCTCTCTCGCCCGCGTATCGGCGAGAGTATAGTCGAAAGCGGCATACCAGCTGGAAATACGGTCGAGATTCGGCGACGCACTCAGCGTTATCTGCCTGCTGCGGGACGTCAACGCCGAGATATTGTCGATCACGTGACCAAAAGACGGCGATATTCGTGCGTCCACAGCGGATAACGATCCGCTGGAATTGACGATGCTTCCACGATTGACGAAAACTGGACGTCCTTCGTCGGCAAGCGTGAACCGCGAAACATTGTTGAAGTTGACGTCGACTCTGCCGGGCTGGTTCAGGTTCAGGGAATACAGCCCCTCGATAGAATAGGTCAGGTATTTTCTGAACTGGGACGAGTACCCGAGATTTGCGCGCCACGTCCTAGGCGCCGTATATCCGGGATCGAAGAGCTGCACCGACGGAGCGGCATCGCTGAATGCCGGCGTTTGGCCGCCGACGCACTGCGTCGGAATCTGCTCAGGATCCGACAGGTACTGACTCCAGTCTGGAATCGGCGTCGCAGCGCCGACGCACGAGACCGTCCGAAGGCCGCCGGGGAGCCCGGTCGCGATCGACGCGTTACTCAGCAGGTTGGCTGGAAGAATGTTTCGGAATTCGCCGACGCCGCCACGAACGTAGCTCGGTGCACCGAACCGAAACTGGCCGATCGGGCTGAACATGATGCCGTCACCACCCTGCCGCCGCATCCACGTGAATCCGATCCTGGGGCTGAAATGAATCGTGTTCGGCGCGTTGTCGGTGCGCAGGCCAAAAACAGATTGCACTTCCGGGTTGAACGCTGGCGCGGAGGTGTACCGGTTACCCTCGAATCGGCCACCATAGAGAATTTGAAATGTGGGCGAAACGCGCCAAAGGTCACCGATCGCAGCGAAGCCGTTCCAGACTGAGCCATTCAGAGTCGGCGCGTTGAGTGAGCGCGAGAAGCTGGACGGCTGGTTCGCCGCCAGGTCACCCAGCGACTTGAAGGTGAAGCTGCCGAGTGAGTTCGAGCTGACGTTCTGACTGACGCCATCGAAGCGGGAGTCGGCATTGAGCTTGACGCGATGCGCCGACCGCCCGTGCGCATAGAACTGCGTTTCACTCGTCGTTTCCCATGTCCATTTGCGCGTATCGCTCAGCATCGAGCTGTTGCCCCCGAAATCGAGCGATGTGAGCCCTCCGGTTCCGTCGGGGAAGGAGGAGCCAACGAGCACGCTCCCTCCGGGAAGTACCAGAAACGGATCCGTCTTGTCGCGCGAATAGCTGACCGAGCTACGCTCCTCGTTCAGGTAGTCTCCGTGCAGGTAAGTCGAGTATAGGGCCTGAAGCGTTCCCTGCGCCTGCGAACTCGACCCGCCGTTCGCCGCCGTCGATGTCGGCGTGATTCCCCTGGAGTTGTCGGCGGAAATCCTGCCGTACGCGAGTACTCCCCATGTTGTCTTCGCGGGAGTGAAGTCGGTCCAGTTGTAGGGTGCGTGATCGAACCGTCCGATGAACGACAGGTTCTGTGTGATCTGTGACGACGGGGTGCCCTTCGGGCGGATTGGAACTCCTGCGGTCGAAAGGATATTGAACAATCTTGCCGCAGAATCGGATGAAACGCCGGCGCGCTGCAGCAGATCAGGAGCGGCGTCTGATAGCGACACCGCATCCGACGCGCGCCTTCCCGCATGCATGCCGTAACTGTAGACGTACTTGTCTGCCATCATCGATCCATCGCCGCCGAAATCCGCGCTCACGTTGCTGAATCGCTGACCCATTCGCGCCGAAACCGGGTCCGTATACTGGAGCGCTGGTGCGTCGATCGTGAGATCCGCCCGCCGCGCCGCGAAGATGTTACCCTGCGATAATTCCACGTTCTCGTTGAGGCCGCCAAACCAGCCGCGCGACGGATCATATGTTGAACTGGAAACGCGCACGTTAGTCTGCGCGGCGCGCGGGATGTCTGCGCCTCCGAATGCCAGGCCGTTGAGCGTTGTTGAATTCTGATCCGAACCAAGCCCGCCGACGGATAGCCCGCCTGGCGTCGTCGCCACTCCGGGAATGGTCGCCCCAATCGCGGCGAGATTTCCCTCCTGATCCGGCGATACGGCGCCGGCGACGCCCCCAGCGATCTGCTCAGACGCGCCGACTTCGGTGCCAAACGAAAATTCTTCCCGATCCGGCTTCTTCTTCTCGGCGGTGACGTTGACGGCGGCGAGCTTCTGTACACCGGCGCGTGCCAGCTTCGCATCGACGGTGAAAACGGAATCTGTCCCGGTACGCGTAACTCGTTTACGAAATGTTTCGTAGCCAACTGCAGATATGTGCACCAGATAATCGCCCGTACCCCTGGCAAATACCATCGTGTACCGTCCCGAGCTGTCCGTCTTCGTCGCCCGCGAATCGCGCATCGGTGCCATCGTGACGATGATGTCCGCGTCGGAAATGGCCTTTCCGCTGTCCGTCGTAACCGTTCCGCGAATCGTGTCGTTGTGCGTCTGGGCGCCCGCGTGGCCAGCGAATGCCAGCATCGCTATTGCCAGCCATCCAATTCGCCGGATCTGTCGCGCTCCGCGGTCGATCGAGCTCACATGCAGAAGTTGCGTTGTCGTACCGGTCAACGATTACCTCGCTTGAATTGCCTGGAATTACCTGGAATGCGTGAAGAAT
>DATBNQ010000019.1:0-6668 GCA_036554185.1 Gemmatimonadaceae bacterium
CAGCACATCGAGCTCCGCGATCACCCGCGCCGCGCATTGCAGCCGCGAAACGGCGCCCGCTATTCGCTCTCGCAGCGCCTCGAACAGTTCGCGTTCCCGCGACTCGATTCGATCCGCCGCCGTCAGGATCCGCTCTTCGTACTCCTTGAGAGCAGGAGTTATGTATCGCTCCGCGCCCGTCAGAGTCTGCCGACGTTGGTAGTCGTCCGGAATCTTGTGACCGTGCGTGTTGGTGACTTCGATGTAGTAGCCGAACACGCGATTGTAACCAACCTTCAGCGAGTTGATTCCGGTGCGACCACGTTCCTCGCTCTGAATGCGCGCAATACCATCCTTGCCCCCGTCGCGCAGTGATCGCAACTCATCCAGATCCGCGTCGAAGCCGACCTGGATCGTTGGATCTTCCCCGAGCGCGAGTGGCGGCCGATCTACGAGCATGTTGATTATGTCGCTACCCAGCTCCACACACGCATCCCAGTTGCCAAGTACGCCCTCGAGAGCATCACCGCGTATTCGCTTTGCAGCATTCTCGACACCTGGAAGCCTGGCGACGGAATCGCCCAGTGCGCGCAATTCACGCGGTGCGATTCGGTTGGCTGCAACTTTCGCTGCAAGCCGTTCGACGTCGCGCACGCCATCGAGCGCAGTGCGCATCGTGGCCCGCGCCATTGCATCGGCTGCAAATGCCTCCACGGCGTCAAGCCGACCGTTGATTGCCACAACATCTGTAAGTGGAGCGAGGACCCACTGCCGCAAGAGCCGCGCTCCCATCGGAGTGAGCGTGCGATCCAGTACGCCGATCAGCGTTCCCTCCTGACCGGCACCGCCACGTAGCGACTCGGTGAGCTCGAGATTGCGGCGCGTCATCTCATCGAGTGGCATCGTGCCACCGGAGCGCTCGATCGTGGGCGGACGCAGGTGCGGAATGCCAGCCGGCTGCAGCTCGCGAACATACCGCAACAAAGCACCGGCCGCGCCAACCGCGATGTCGTCGGATGGCTCCACGCCGAATCCGCCCAGCGAGTTGACGCTGAACTGTCGCTGTAGATCCTCGCGCGCCATCGCTGCGTCGAATTCCCACGCGGGTCGGCGCGCAACAAGCGGCGTTTCAGATCCCGTAGCCATGTCGTCCGGCACCACGATCTCGCGCGGTGACAGTCGCGCGAGCATTGCCTCCATCTCGGTGGCGACGACAACCTGCAATCGGAGCTCGCCGGTGGACAGATCGAGCGCCGCTATTCCGGCACGCGGTGGCTTGCTCTTTGTATCGATGGCCACTGCGCAGAGAAAATTGTTGCGCGACCCGTCCAGCAGCTCATCCGAAAACGCCGCGCCGGGCGTTACGGTTTCGACGACCTCGCGGCGCACGACGCCTTTCGCTGTCTTCGGATCTTCAACCTGCTCGCAGATCGAGACGCGATGCCCCATCTGTACGAGCTTGCGCACGTAATCCGGTCCAGCCTTTACCGGAACACCAGCGAGTGGCACCTGCGAAGCTCCACCGTTGTTCCGCGACGTGAGCGTGATCCCGAGCGCGCGAGAGATCAGCTCGGCATCGTCGAAAAACGTCTCGTAGAAATCACCCATCCTGAAGAACAGGATGCTGTCGGGATGCCTCGCCTTGATATCGCGGTACTGCTGCATCAATGGCGTGGCCGCCGGCATCGCCACGCGACTATCTCTCCACCACGAATCCGTCGATGTGCCTGGCCTTCAACTTCGCCAACTCCGTCGCCGCCGCTGTATGGGTAGGATAATGTCCGATTCGTACACGGTACGGCGCACTCGTGCCGTCGACATACGTGTCGTATCCACGACCGCGAAGCTTCGTGACGAGCTGGTTGGCCGGTACCCTGGTGCTGAATGCCGCAACCTGAATTGCGTACGAGCCAGCAGTCCGCCGCGCCGATGGCGCCGCTGCGGGAGCTGAAGAATCACGCGCAGAATCATGCGCAGGACTGCTCGTGGCTGGCCGCGTTGCGCTCGATGCCGCCGCAGGCGGCGTCTTTTTCGACACGGGCTGCTCGGCCGATGCGAGCGCACGATCCACTTCTTCCTTTGTCGGCTGACGTGTAACCACACCACCAGCAGCACTCGCGCCCGACGACGAGATTGCCGTCGCCGACTCCGGTGCGACCTTCGGCGCCTCCTTCGTCACTTCCTTCGGCGCTTCCTTCGTCACTTCCTTGACGGGCTTCGCTGGAGCTTTCTTCTCCGGGACCGTCTTTGCTGGAGCCGTACTCGCCGGAATGGGAGCTGCCGGTGCGGCATCACTGGTTGCCAGCGCAACCCCGCGACAACGCTGCTGCTGGAAGTCGATGCGGTTCTTCAACTCCACATTCGACGCCTTCACACTCGTCAGAGCATCGGCGTTCGCCGTGCACGCGCGCGTCGCGTCGTTGCCGTCGAAGTACATCCGCGCAACCCAGTAACTCGCCTCCGCCCGCAACGGGCTCAACGGATGCTCCAGTACAAGTCGCTGAAAGTGCTGCAGTGCCGCAGCATTCTCGCCGCGCGCGGCCTCGAGTTGGCCAATCCTGAGCAGTGCGTCCGGCACCCTCCCGGACAATGGATAGTCGACGATGATCTGTCGGTATTCATGCTCCGAGTCGCGCGCGTTCGCGGCCAGTGTCGCTCGCCAGAACAACCCCTCCGCGAATGCCGCCGATCCGGAGGGTGCGGCCGCAGCGACCGAGTCGACCAGCTTTCGACCGTTTACGGCATCCCCGTTCGCAACCATCTCCTGCGCACGGGCATACTGTGCGGAGTCCTTCGCCGACTGGGCAACGGCCACCACGGGTAGTATCAGGCATACCGCTATGGCCTGCGCGGCACGGATGACAGACTTCTTCAAATCACTGGATGAATACATCATTTGGCCTGAATTGTCGCGAGAATGCCGCTGTTATGGCGTGATGCTGTTGCTGCTAGGCTGCTCTGCGTCGTCCTGAAACTGCACAGATGGCGAGTACCACCGTCGCAAGGATCTGAGCTTCAGACGAGACGCGCGACTCCTTGAGCGCGACATCTGCTGCCAGAAGCGCCGCCACCGCGCGGTCGCACTCAACCACCTTCCAGTCCCGAGCTGCAAGCGCCCACGCCCGGGATGCCCCGTTCCAGGGCCGAGCCGGATATGCACCGGTCGATTTCAGCAGTTGGAAATACTCGCCTTCGAGCCGGCTCGGCGGTAGTCCGGAATCAAGACGAGCCCGACCCCACGCCAGCGCAAGCATCTGCGTCGACAGCGCCATCACGACACTCACCCCGCTCGTTTTAGGCTGAGACAGAATGTGTTCGATGAGACCGAGCGCTGTCGTGGCATCCCGTTGCATGACCGCGTCAAGAAAATCGGCGATCGTTTCGCCCCGGCGAATCCCCACCGCGGCAGTCACGGCATCCTCCGTGATCACCGCACCGTTTGTATAGCTCGCAAGCTTGTCCAGCTCCGACGTAAGCCGATAAAGATCGTTTCCAACCGCTTCATGCAGCAAATCGGCGGCGCTGTCGGTTATCTCGGTGCCAAGGCTCGTTTTTGCGTGATGAACGATCCAGCGAGACACGCGGCTGCCATCCAGCGGATTGAACTCCATTGGAGTGGTTGACGTCTGCAGAATCTTGTCGGTCTTTGCGCCAGGAGCCGCAACAAGAATCACGGTCGTATCATGCGACGGATGTTTGAGATACTTCTCGAGAGTGGCGCGGGCGCCCTTCTTGAGCGCGCCGACCTCGCGTATCAACGCAACGCGTCGCTCCGCCATCATCGGGGGGGTTCCCAGCAGCGAGCCGAGTGATTCAGAGTCCAACTCGGCTGCACGACGCATGTCGAGATTGAAATCGCGCGTTGCGGGATCGACGGCCGCGGAGATGAGCTGCTTCACCGCTTCATCCTTCTGGTACTCATCGTCGCCGTAAACGTAGTACGCTCCGTCGAAGCGCCGGTTCTTCACGGCATCGCGGAGCGTCTTGAGGGCGGCGTCAGTTGCCATGCCCAAATCTAATTTCGCCGAGCGGCGGCTATCGCGCTTGCGTGTAGCTCACGGTCTGAAGACCGCCTTGCTCCACCAGCACCGCGGCCGGCCATATCGGTATTCCTGTCGACACGGACGCCACGATCGAAGGTGCTGGCGTGGTATCGGGAGGGACCGCCATCGCGATCGCGGGCGGTAACACGATTTCCGGCGCCTGCTGGTCAGCCACCTTCATCGTTTCTGCAACGTAGCCCAGCATTATCAGGGATGCGATTGCGCCGACCAGAGCAACGGTTCGGAACCTCCCCCCTGTTACGTGTGCCTGATGCATCCGGCACTCACGAAGCCGCGCGTCAAGCTTGAACGAGAAGTCAGCGGATGGCTCGATGGGCTTGAGACTGTGCACCAGCATCAGCGAGCGCCGCACGCTGGCGTCGAGCCTGGCACAGTCGGCGCAGTCGGCGATATGCCGCTGCATTCGCACCAGCTCGACCCCCGCGAGGGTGTCGTCTACGAAGGAGCAATGAAGGTCTCTGAACTCTGAACAGCGCATCGAATAGGGATACCGGACGGCGTCAATAATAGTTCCACCCCACAGGACCCGATAGGCCGAGCCGGAGAGTCCATACGCGTAAAAAAAACGCGTGACCGGTCCGACGGTCACGCGTTTGAGGCTATTTGCCCCCTTCAGGCCAGCCAGGGCCCGATTATCTCCGCAAAACTGTTCCGCGCGCGGTTGAGCCGCGACTTGACGGTTCCAAGGTTTGTATGCGTGATCTCGGCGATCTCCTCATACGACTTGCCCTCGAGCTCCCGGAGGACGAAGACGTTCCGGTGGTGCTCGGGAAGCTGGCCGACTGCTTCCTCGACCTTCTCTCGAATGTCACGCTTCCGAAACAGGTCGTCCGGTCGATTGCCGGGATCCTCGAACTGCAGCGGCCGCTCCTCGTCCTGCCAGTTCTTGGTAATCGTCTGGAACAGAACCAGTGGATTCCGCGAGCGGTTCCGTAGCTCATTCTTGGCAAGATTCGAGGCGATCGTATAGACCCAGGTCGAGAACTTCTTCGACCTGTCGAACCGGTGCAGATGCCGATAAACGCGGATGAACACTTCCTGCACCAGATCCTCGGCTTTCTCCCGATCGCCGATGGTGCGGTATATGAAATTGAGGAGACGCGTCTGATAGCGCTCCACGAGCTCCGAGAAGGCACGCTCCTCGCCACTCAGGAACGCCGAGACAACCTCGGAGTCCTCAGCGGTGCGTAGACGCTCCCGGACTGTGGATCCGACGAGTTCAACGCGGGCGAGCGCGGGTAAGGTCTTACGAGCGGCAGTGGCCATAAAATCCCCCTTTCTGGGACAACTGTTCAACGGGGCTGGGTCGGATTGGCCGGCCCTTACGAAGTACTCCCGGATAGGTGCTTCGCTCGAATAATTAGACAAGCACCAGTTGTGCCGGGTTGCCTGTCATGTTACAAATGCGATAAATCGTTACACATCAATTACTTACAGGATACTGACAATTTCCCGCGCCTGCCATTCTGTCACGCCATTCTGACGATGCATCGGTCGCGGGTGCGATCTGTACGACAATTAGACGGTGGATCGAGGAAATCCGTTAATAGGGCCCGGCAACTTTGTTATTGAGGGATCGGGATCTGTTCGTATACCAGAATCCCGAGGATGGGGCCTGGGCACGACAATCGCTTTTCGCCTGTAGACCGGCGCGATAACTTGTCCGTCACCCTCTCTCGTGCTCACCATTCCGCCGGCGCACCGCCACGAGAGTTCTTCAAACACATTCGAAAGCGGTACGTGTCGATTCGAAGCATGTCCCTGGAGCGAAAGCTCCCGCTGATCGTTATCGCTGTTCTTGTCGCCACTCTTGCAACAGCGGTGGGCCTCGCGTATCGAGAGGTTCGGACCGCTGGCGAGGCTGCCTCGGCGGCACGGCTTCAAACGGTTACGCGTCAACTGGCATCGCTCTCGGCAGTATCCATCGCCACCCGTGCGAAGCTGCTGCACGAAGTCGCTCAGTCGGCGGCCGTCCGAGCCGCCGTTGCAAACGACGTCGGCGAACCGCCCGTGACTGCATCAAAAACGAACGCCGCGGCGGCGGTAGGCGCAAAGATTCCGAAACCAACGGCTGCGCAGCTTGTTCTTAAACGGTTGGTTCTGCCCACCGACACGGCCCTTGCGATAGAGCTATGGTCGGCGGATGGTAAGCTCATCGATCACGTAGGCGACACTCCCGAAACTGCCGCGGCAGCAACCGACACACGACAAAGCTTCTCGATCCCGGGAAACAGAGCGCCGCAAACTGCGATGCCACGCGGTGACAGTGCACGATTCCTGCCTTTTTTCGAGGGCAGAGACCATCAGGTCTACTACTGGATGACAGTGCCGGTAATGGATCGCGGTGTGCACGTTGGATGGATCGCGGAGCAGGCAAGGATAAAGCCGCGTCCGGGTGCCGACAAACAGATCAACGCGCTGCTCGGTGATCACACTGCGGCGTACTTCCGCAATACAACCGATTCGTTCTGGACAACTCTCGGTGGAAATCCGGTTCAACCACCTTCGATGGCAACCGGTGCGTTGCCACCGGCGATTGCGAATGGTGGCGAAGTGACATCGTATACGCGTCCGCGGCATGGAGGGGTTCTTTCCACTACGCTGCCAATCGATGGAACGTCCTGG
>DATBNQ010000020.1:0-8150 GCA_036554185.1 Gemmatimonadaceae bacterium
GAAGCCTGTTCACCGTCGAGTTCTCTATGCGATGAACGAGTTGGGTCTCGTCCCGGGTCGCCCGTACAAGAAATCGGCGACGGTCGTTGGAGACGTGCTCGGCAAGTATCACCCGCACGGTGACAGTTCAGTGTACGACGCGCTGGTCCGCATGGTTCAGGACTTCTCGCTGCGTTATCCACTCGTGGATGGTCAGGGAAACTTCGGGTCCGTCGATGGGGAC
Source organism: Gemmatimonadaceae bacterium (assembly GCA_036554185.1). Classification (GTDB taxonomy): domain Bacteria; phylum Gemmatimonadota; class Gemmatimonadetes; order Gemmatimonadales; family Gemmatimonadaceae; genus Fen-1247. Next base: position 224 of record DATBNQ010000020.1, read on the forward strand.
AATGCGGCCGCCTACCGTTACACCGAAGCACGTCTGACTCGCATCGCGACCGAGATGCTCGGCGACATCGACAAGAACACGGTCGACTTCCAGCCGAACTTTGACGATCGCCTGCAGGAGCCGCGCGTGCTTCCTTCCGCGATGCCGAACCTGCTCGTCAACGGTTCCTCGGGTATCGCGGTCGGGATGGCGACCAACATTCCGCCGCACAACCTGCGCGAAGTAACCAGTGCGCTGATTGCCCTCATCGAGGACCCTGATCTACCGGGCAGCTCGCTTCGCAAGCACATCAAGGGGCCTGACTTTCCGACGGCCGGATACATCTACGGCACCGCGGGGATCACCGACTACCAGGAAACCGGCCGCGGGCGCATCGTCATGCGCGCGCGCGCGGTGATCGAGGAGCGCGAGTCTTCCAACCGCGCACAGATCGTCGTCACGGAGCTGCCGTATCAGGTCAACAAGGCCAAGCTTCTCGTCGACATACGCGATCAGGTGCGCGAGGGCAAGCTCGAAGGGATCAGCGATCTGCGCGATGAGAGCGATCGTGACGGAATGCGAATGGTCATCGAGCTGAAGCGTGACTCGATTCCCCGCGTCGTGCTCAATCAGCTGTACAAGCACACGTCGATGCAGTCCACGTTCGGCGTGATAATGCTCGCGCTGGTGCCCGACGCGGTTACCGGCCAGCTCGTTCCAAAGGTGCTGCCGCTCAAGGATGTGCTCATGCACTTCCTCGCGCACCGTCACGAGGTGGTGACGCGGCGCACGCAGTTCGAGCTGGACAAGGCGCTCGAGCGCGAACACATCCTCGAAGGATTGAAGATCGCCGTCGACAACATCGATGCGGTCATCAAGTTGATTCGTGCCGCCAAGGACACGCCGACGGCGAGTGCACAGTTGCAGGCTCGCTTCAAGCTCAGCGAGCGTCAGGCCGAGGCGATCCTCAACATGCGTCTCGCCAAGCTCACCGGTCTCGAGATCGAGAAGCTGGAGGCAGAGCTCAAGGACCTTCGCGCCTTCATCAAGGAGATGCGCGATATCCTCGCCTCCCGCCCGCGCCGCATGAAGATCATTCGGGACGAGCTCGAGAAGATCAACGATACCTTCGGAGACGAGCGTCGCTCCGAGATCACGAACGATGAGGGCGAATTCTCGGTCGAAGATCTGATCGCCGAAGAGGACATGGTGATCACTATCTCCCACACCGGCTACATCAAGCGAACCTCGACCTCCACATACCGCAAGCAGCGGCGCGGCGGACGGGGGCTGAACGGCCAGGGGCTCAAGGAAGAGGACTTTATCGAGCACTTGTTCATAGGGTCGACGCACGACTTCATCCTCTGCTTCACCGACGATGGCCGTTGTTTCTGGCTCAAGGTGCACGAGATCCCACAGGCTGGCCGCGCCAGCAAGGGGAAGCCCATCGTTAACCTGATCAACGTCCAGCCCGATACTCAGATTCGGGCTGTGGTCCCTGTGCGCGAGTTCGGGGATACTCAGTCGTTGCTATTCTGCACGCGTCGAGGCACGGTCAAGAAGACCGCGCTGTCGGCGTATGCCAATCCGCGCGCCAACGGCATCAAGGCAATCAAGATTGAGTCCGGTGACGAATTGATTGACGTGCAGGTGACAAGCGGCACGAACGACGTGGTGCTCGCAACCAAGCATGGTCTGTCGGTGCGATTCCACGAGAAGGATGTGCGTGAGATGGGTCGCGACACTACCGGCGTCAAGGGGATCGAGTTGCGCCCCGACGATGCCGTTGTCGGGATGGTCGTCATCAAACGTGAGGCGACTCTCCTCGTTGTGACCGAGAAGGGACTTGGGAAGTGCTCGCACATCGATGATTACAGAGTTCAGAAGCGCGGAGGGAAGGGAATCATCACTGTCAATCGCACCGATAAAACCGGTGACGTTGTAACCTTGATGGAAGTCCTTCCCGAAGACGAGATCATGCTCATCACGAAACACGGCGTAATCATTCGCTCGTCCGTTTCGCAGGTGCGCGTGACTGGAAGAATCGCGCAGGGTGTGAAGCTCGTTAACCTTGACGATGGCGATCTTGTGACTGCGGTTGCACGTGTCATTCCCGAAGAGAAAGGCGAGGATGACGACGGCGCCGTGGATGAGGAGACGGTCGAAACGCTTGCTGACGAAGAGTGACAAGGACCTGACTGAACCTGCGCGCTCCATGAGCGCGGATTCATCTCCGGCACATGGGGAGCCCAAAGGCGACCCTGCATCCGGTCCCGAATCTGCCCATGGGGGAGCGCAGGATCCCGTGCGAGAGCCGGCATCACCGAATCCTGCCCAGCCCGCGGCTCCAGACGAGTCGGCGGGCGATCAGCTCGAAGCTCTGCGTGCAGCATTGCGCAAGGCTGAAGGCGAGCTCCTTCGTACGCGCCAGGATGCCGACAGCAAGCGACACTTAGTCGATATCATGCACGAGGTCATGGGAAATCTCTCGACCGAAGAGATCTTCCACATGGTCGCCCGCCGACTCGCGCGAGCGCTGCAGTTGTCTCATTCATCGGTCATTCTCGCCAAACCGGGTGACGCGCGCGGTCTCGTTGCGACGGCGTTCGAACAACCGAATCTCGCGAATCTCGAGATCGAGCTCGACAGGTATCCCGAAGTCTCCGCGGCGCTGGATCAGAAGCGCCCGGTGTTGATCCAGGATCTGCAGACGAGTTCCTGGTACGCACGTCTGCGCGAGCAGTGGTCGCGCGATGGAACGCGAATGAACGTGCGATCCGTAATCGCAATTCCATTTGCCTTCGAGAAGACGCGCACTGGTGTGTTTCTTCTCCGCCGCACTGTCGATCAGGACCCGCTCGCGGCAAGCGATGTCGAATTCGCCGATACCGTAATCAAGAGTGCCGTGAATGCGATCGAACAGGCACATACGATCGAGCAGACCAAGGCCGATAACGCCCGTCTCGAAGCCCTCGCGCACACTGATCCGCTCACGCATCTGCTCAATCGCCGTGCCCTCACGATTCGGCTTGTCGCCGAGCTGGAACGCGTGCGCCGGTACAACTCGCCGCTCACGATGCTGATGATCGACCTCGATCACTTCAAGCTCGTCAACGACACGTACGGTCACCTGGTAGGAGACGAGGTGCTGCGTGGAATCGGGATGATCCTTCAACGGTCTGTCCGCAGCGTGGACATGGTCGCGCGATACGGCGGCGAGGAATTCGTGATCGTCCTGCCGGAAACCGGGGAAACCGGCGCTGTAGCGTTCGCGGAACGCATTCGCCAGCGCGTCGAGCAGCACAACTTCGAAGCCGCGCGCAGCGCCACCGTCAGGGTGACCGTCTCGGTCGGCGTCTCGTGCTTTCCGTCTCCGCACGTCGACAGCGCCGAAGACCTGTTCGCCCGGGCAGATGTTGCCCTCTACCGCGCCAAGGAGCGCGGCCGCAACCAGGTCTGCGTCTAACCGCCTGACGTAGTCATTCCCGCGAATGCGGGAATCCATCCATTGCCGGATACCTTCGCACTCGTCACAGCGACGGGGAGCATGGATTTCCGCTCGCGCGACGATGCCAGCCCTGCGTTACCGCCCAATCCTCTTGAGCTCGACCAGCATGCAGTGATCCTGCACCACGTCGATCCCAGCGCGCGCGATCTGTTCGGCGGCTTCGTCGTTCCGGATGCCGAGCTGAAACCAGACGGCCTTCGGATGTTTCGCGAGGATGTCGTCAAGGTGTTTCGGAATGTCCGCTGGACGCCGGAAGACATCGACGATGTCGATATCACCGGGGACGTCCACAAGCGATCGATAGACCGGCTCGCCGAGTACTTCCTTTAGGTCCGGATAATAAACCGGTACGGGAATGATCTCGTAGCCAGCTTGCTGGATGTAAGCGGGGACGTAATACGCCGGTTGGGACGGATCAGGCTTTATGCCGATTACAGCGACGCGCCGGGACCGTTCGAGCAGATCGCGGATCTGGTCGGGGGTCGTGAGAAGATGGGATTCCCAGGTCATCAATAACAATAGATCGTCGCGCAAGGACGTGACCCTCGTCCGTAATCGGCTTGACTCTTGTCGCTCCGAGCCGTACGATTCAGGTCTGATGACCAGCGCGATTGTCCTCACTCCAGCCATGGAACGCCCCAGCCTCTACGCGGCTCCCGACGCTCGCGTCGTGGGATCGCGCGTGGGTTGACCCCTTCGATTTTGTAACGATCGAACTGGATTAACGGCTTGCATCTGCTGCCTCCCACGTTGTTTCCTGGGGGGCTTTTTTTGTTTCACGCTCACTTTCGTTTGAGGAATTTCAGAATGCGGATGCTCGTCTTGGGTGCGGGGCTGCAGGGCTCGGCTTGCGCGTACGACCTTTTGCAGAATCCGGACGTGACTGAAGTCCGTCTGGCCGACCTTCACGTCGAGCGTCTCGCTGACTTTCTCAAGCCGTATTCCGGAAAGCGACTGATCCCGACACCGCTCGACGTACGCGACGCCGATGCCGTGCGCGCTCTGATGCGCGGTTGTGACGCTGTGATGAGCGCAATTCCGTATTACTTCAACGGCGACCTGGCGAAGCTCGCAGTCGAGGTTGGCGTAAACTTCTGCGATCTGGGTGGCAACACCGACATCGTCTTCGAGCAGAAAAAGCTCGATGCTCGTGCGCGGGAACAGAAGTGCACGGTGATTCCGGACTGTGGACTCGCCCCAGGAATGGACACCATTCTCGCGCAGTATGGAATATCACAGCTCGACGAAGTCGATTCGGTAAAGATCTTCGTTGGCGGGCTCCCGCAGCATCCGGAAGGACCGCTCAAGTATCAGATCGTTTATTCACTCGAAGGCGTGCTCGACTACTACACGACGCTTTCGTGGGTAGTTCGCGATGGCAAGCGAAAGCAGGTCACGGCGCTGAGCGAGATCGAGCCGGTCAGCTTTGCGGCGCCGCTTGGTGAGCTCGAGGCCTTCCACACCGCTGGTGGTCTCTCGACGATGCCCTTCCGCTACGAGGGCAAGATCAAGGCGATGGAATACAAGACGCTGCGCTACCCTGGTCACGCAAGGATCATGGAAGCAATTCGCGACCTTGGCCTACTCGATCTGGCGCCGGTCGACGTCAAGGGGACGAAAGTCGCGCCTCGCGATGTCGCGGTAGCCGCGATGGGACCACATCTCACCAAGCCACACTCGCCAGATCTCGTCGCTCTTCGCGTCGAGGTGAGCGGTCGGAAGGGCGGCGTTGCGAAGACGCTTGGCTGGGAGCTCGTGGACAAGTACGACGCCGAACACGGCATCAGCGCCATGATGCGTACGACCGGCTACTCGCTCAGCATAACCGGTCAGATGCAGGCACGCGGTGAGATCATGCCGTTCGGAGTGCACACGCCGGATGAGTGCATCCCGGCCGAAAAGTACATTGCAGAACTCGCCAAGCGCGGGATCAACGTCCGCGCGATCTAGGGCACGGACGGAAGCGCTCGGCATCGCCCAGCAGTAATCGGTAAGGCAGGCCGCGCGCCTGCCTTACCGATGGCTACCGCGCGAAACTCGCCAGCGTCTCGCCCATGACGTCGATGGTGGACTTGGCCGTCCACCGATCGCGACCGTTGTAGAGGAACGAGAAGGCCAGCACTTCACCATCTGTTGCGGTTACGTATCCTGCGAGCGCGATTACGTCATTGGTCGTGCCCGTCTTCGCGTGCAGGTTGCCCTGCGCCGGGCTTCCCTTCATTCGTTTCGACTGCGTCCCGCTCTCACCGGCAACGGGGAGCGAGGCGTGGAATTCCGGCCCCCATGGCGCATGATGGGCGTAATCGAGGAGCTGAATCATCGATCGCGCTGTCACGCGATCATTGATAGAGAGGCCGCTTCCATCCGCGTTGTACACCGAGGATGTGTCAGCCCCGACGCGCGCGAGAAACTTGTGCATGGCCGCGTTGCCGTTCGCAACTGTTCCCTGGACGGAGTGTGCGGGGCCGCGTGCGCCGTCGCGGAACAGTAGCTCGGCATAGTGATTGATGCTCTCGCGATTCATTGCGCTGATCATCCGCGCGAGCGTTGCCGACTCGAGGGTCGCGACTTTGACTGCGCGCGCAGGAGTCGGTGCGAGTCGAGTCGAGCCTCCGATCCTGACGCCGGCCGCCTGGAGTGCGGCACGGAACGCGCCGGCGGCGAACATTGCCGGATCATCGACGATATAGGAATAACGGCGTGTTGGCGAATTTCGACCGATCGAGCCGGTCACCGTTATCGTGCCGTCCGACTTCTTGCTCATGCGGAGGCTGGCACGGTTACCCGCGACCGTTCGGGCATTGTTGACGACCCTGAGTGTGGTTGTCATCGGCTCGAGCGCGACTTCAGCGTGACTCCCCGCCCCGGGCGACACTGCGACCCATACGACGTTCTCATTAAGTGACAGTCCACTCACTCTCGCGGCATAGGCGGCGCCGAGGTACCGCGTGAGCCAGCCGTCGGGCACGAGTGAGTCGTCGAACGCGGTCGCGTCGCCGATCACGTCACCGGTGATCTGCTTTATTCCCGCCGCTACGACCTTCTGCGCAAGTGCCGCCATCGGAGCATTCGGGCCGCCGTCCAGAAAGCGTCCGGATAGCGACGGGTCGCCGTCACCGCGCAGAATGATATTGCCGTGAAGAGTGCCGTCGGCCGACACAGATCCGTCCCGCAGCGCATCAGTGCTGAACTGATAGTCGGGGCCGAACCTGCTGAACGCCAGCCCCGTCGTGAACAGCTTCATCGTCGACGCTGGCCGCAATTCGGCGCCCGGGTTCCGCGAGAAAAGCGTGTCACCGCGAGACACCGACGTCACCATCACGCCCCAGTCTCCGCTCCGGGTTCGTTCGAGAAATATTCCCAGATCGCTGGCCAGCGCAGCGCTGCTCCGCGGCGACGTGTAGTGCGCAACCGCCGCGATGGGGGATGCCGCCCTGGGCGAGCGAGACCTCGACGGCTTCCGTCGATGGTTCTGAACTACTGCGGCTTTTTTCTTTTTTTTCTGTGTTTGCTGCGCGTTTGCAGGGAGTGCTATTACTGCCGCGATCAGGACAAGCAGAGTTGGTCGAATTCTATGCACCACGAAGGGAAGCTATACTTTGAGAAAGATCTTTCGTCGGTAGAGTACCGTGAGGATCCCCAGCCAGAATAGTACCACGCACACCGCAAACCCCAATGACGCGTTTCTGGGACTGAGCCAGCTGGCGAACGCAGCCTCGTAGATCGCCGTCTCGAGGGGTACGGTCTTGCCGCCGTATGATACCATGATGAGCGAATAGATGATCCGCGCCATCACGCCCGATCCCACGTATGCAAGTATCGGGTTCATTCCGTAGATGACGAACGGTTTCGTCCCTCGCCGCACTCCTTTCACGTCGATTATCCAGACGGATGCGGCTAGTGCAATCGCTGCCATCCCGCCGGTGAACATCACATACGAGCTGGTCCAGAGACTCTTGTTGATCGGAAACGACCAGTTCCACATCATTCCGACAACCATGGCGATGGCACCCACGACGAAGATCCCGTTGAGGCGTTCCTCGATCGGCGTGTCCTTTTTTGTGAGCCACCGGCCAGTGAAGACGCCCAGAATTACCGTGCCGATCGCGGGAACGGTCGAGAGGATGCCTTCGGGGTCCCAGGTCTTGCTTCCCACCCAGAGATGGGGTAGCCCGAGGACCGTTCGATCCAGCCATGCGGAGAGCGTTGCCTCTGGCCGATTCAGAAGGAGCGCGCCAATCTCGTGGTAGCCAGGCACGGGAACAAGTGTTTGCAAAAACCAGTAGCCGTACAGAAGGACGGCGAGTATCACCACCTGCTGCTTGAGCGTGGTCTTCATCGTGAGCAACGCGCCGAGGATGTAGCACACACCGATGCGTGGGAGCACCCCGCCGAATCGGATCTCCGTTATGCGCGTGAGCGGATAGTAGGGAAATCCCG
>DATBNQ010000071.1:0-12174 GCA_036554185.1 Gemmatimonadaceae bacterium
GATGACGCGCGACCCGTGGCTCACCGCCGGCTGAGTGCGCCTCTGGCGATTCCCGCGAATCGGAATCGCCGGCTGGTGATCAGATCGTAATCAGGTCGCTGGCACCGTAAAAGCCTTCTCCATGCCAAGTTGGATGTGCGGTTTGTTGTTCGTCGCCATCCAACAGACGAGGATGTACGTGCCGGGTGTGAATCTCGCCTCTACGTAGCCCTGTTCGTTCAGGTGCAGTGCGGTCGTGCCACCTATCGGCTCCGCAGCCGGACTTCCTAGCGGCGGGTTTCCGAACCACTTGAGCGCCTGCGCAACTGTGTGTCCAGGAAGGACCTTGAGGATCACGAGATCGTGACGATCCTTCGCGGTATTGCGCACAAGGAAGACGTGCCGCCCTTTCGTGACTGGTCCGCCGTCCATGGCGATGTGGTACGAGGAAAGAAGAACATGTCTGTCGCTGACCGGCGGGCTGCCGGTGTCACTGGCCGCGACCACCTCGAACGACCCCATCATCCCTTTCATGAAATGAGTCTTCCCGTCGGGGCTGACCACGAAGCAACCGACGGCGTATGATCCCGCTGGCAGGAACAGAGTTACCGTGGTCGTATCGCCGGGCGCAACAGCATTGGGGCCACCCCACTCGGTCAGGTTCTTCGGAGTCCGATCCTTCACCAGAGAATCCAGCAAGCCCGCCGTCGTCATTCCCGGTGGCACGCTCACACTCGCGAACATGTGCAGCTCCTTGCCTGCATTGATCATTCGAATCGTTACCCAGCCAGCGGACACGCGTGCCGGCAGACCGCTGAAGGCGTAGTCGTTTGCCTTTACGACGAGCGTGCGATTCGCCGCTGGCGCCGACAGGGACGCAGGCGCCGTACGGGGATGCATGTTGACTGTGGCCATCGCGACCACTGCCATGAACGGAATTACTGCGCCGAAACTGCGCATTCTGTCCTCATTAGGAGTTGAGATTTGAATAGCAGATGAACTGTGGAACGGCTATCGATGCGGCGGAGTCCGCTTCATCCACTTGAAGGTGCGCGCACAGAGTCCGCGAGTCCGCGGTTCGCGAATCGCGCAAAAGGATAGCACCTCAGCCCCATGAGCGAAAGACTGCTCGGCAGGACGGCTCAGCCGCTGTCTTCGCTCAGCCACCCCCTGGCCTTCTGGCGTGGAGTCCACGGATACTGTAGCGTTTACAGGTCCACAGCTGAAAAGGCCAAAATGAAGACCCTCGTCGCTGCATCGCTGCTGGCGCTTACCGCCGTCCCTGGAATGGCTCAGACTTCTTCGCATCCGTTCAACGCGCACGACCTGGTAATGATGGACCGGGTCTCCGACCCGCAACTTTCGGTGGACGGCCGGCGCGTCGTCTTCACCGTGCGGACGACCGACTACGCGGCAAACAAGGGCGTCACCAGCGTGTGGCTGCTGGATCTGAGCAAGCCGCACGCATCACCGCGCCGCCTTACCGCGCCAGTTCTGAATGCAAGCAGCGCGCGGTTCTCTCCCGATGGCAAGACCGTCTATTTTCTCGCCGCACTCTCCGGGGTCACTCAACTGTGGAAGGTGTCCGCGGCCGGCGGTAGCGCGAACCACGTAACGCACCTGCCGGTCGACATCGACAACTATCGAATATCGCCGGATGGCCACAGCATTCTTTTCTCCGCGCAGGTATTCGCCGATTGCGAATCGCTTGCATGCACGGCTACGCGCCTGGAAACGATCAAGAACGACAAGGCTACGGGCCGAGTGTACGATCGGCTTTTCATCCGGCACTGGGATAGCTGGTCCGACGGACGCCGCTCGCAACTTTTCATCATGCCGGTTGGCGCGACGACGGAACCATTGCATCTCACGCGCGGCATCGACGGCGATGTGCCGTCCAGGCCGTTCGGCGACGAGAGTGAATACAGCTTTTCTCCCGACGGGAAGACAGTTTATTTCGACGCGCGTATAGCGGGCAGCAGCGAGCCGTGGTCAACCAATTTCGACGTGTACTCGGTACCGGCCGATCGCTCGTCGGCACCGAAGAATCTCACGGCTGGCAACCTCGCATGGGATGCAACGCCGGTAGCGTCGAAGGATGGCAGGACGCTGTACTACCTGGCGATGAAAACGGCTGGCTTCGAGGCCGATCGCTTCGCGATCATGGCGCTGGATCTGGCGAGCGGTGCAAAACGTGAGATCGATCCAAAATGGGACCGTTCTCCGGGTGGACTGACATTGTCGGATGACGGCGCCACCCTTTACACCACCGTCGATGATGAAGGTATGCACGCGCTCTACGCAGTCGACATCGCCACCGGAACGCCCCGCAAAGTGCTCAGCGGCGGCACGGTGACGGACTTCGCCGTTGCCGGCGACCGTATCGTTGCCGCGCGTCAGGACTTCAAGCATCCCACAGATCTGTACACGCTCGACGCACGCGGCGCCGGCCTCGCGCAGGTCACGCACTTCAACGCCGACCGGTTGCGCGACATTCGCTTTGGTGACGCCGAGTTCTTCAGCTTCGTCGGTGCAGGCGGGGACACCGTTCAGGGTTATGTGATGAAGCCCGCGGACTATCAGGCCGGCAAAAAATACCCTGTAGCCTTCATGATCCACGGAGGCCCGCAAAGCGCATGGAATGAGGATTTCCATTATCGCTGGAATCCCGAAACCTACGCCGGCGCTGGCTTCGCAGTGGTCGCCATCAACCCGCACGGATCGACCGGCTACGGACAGTCTTTCACAAACGCAGTGTCAGGAGACTGGGGTGGCGCGCCGCTCGAAGATCTGAAGAAGGGATGGGCGGCGGCACTCGAGAGATACTCGTTCCTCGACGGCAATGAGGCGTGTGCACTCGGCGCGAGCTATGGCGGTTACATGGTTTACTGGATGGCCGGCGTGTGGAACACGCCGTGGAAGTGCATGGTGGATCACGACGGCGTCTTCGACACGCGCATGATGGCCTACGCGACCGACGAGCTTTGGTTCGAGGATCATGAGAACGGCGGGACGCAGTACGAGCATCCGGAGAACTACGAGAAGTTCAATCCGCTGAACCATGTGGCGGAGTGGCGTGTGCCGATGTTGATCGTGCACAGTGGACACGACTTCCGCATCCCCGACAGTCAGGGCATCGGCGCATTCACCGCGCTACAGCGACGCGGCATCCCGAGCAAATTGCTGTACTTCCCCGACGAGAGTCACTGGGTACAGAAGCCGCACAACAGCATGTTGTGGCACGAAACAGTGATCAGCTGGTTGAAACAGTGGACAGGTTCGCGCTGACAGCTGGCGCGGAAAGTGGTAGCTGCGCATGACGGCGCAACACGATCACCGCTTCGGGACGCAGTGATTCCGCAGCCTCGTCAAGGCTCGTAAGGTTCCATGTGCACGAGTACGCTGTCCACGGAAGGCATTACTGTCCGGATCGCTCCTTTCACCTTGCCGCTCACGATATGCGCATCGTGCAGCGACATGCGCGGCTCGGCCTGCACGTGGAGATCAACCGCATACTGCAGTCCGACCTTGCGGACCTTCAGTTTCTCGATGGCACACACCTCCGGCACGCTCGTGGCGGCATCGGCGATCTTCGCAACAACGTGCGCTTCCGGCAGGCGATCCATCAGATCGTCGATCGCAGGACGCAGCATCTTCATGCCGTTGTAGCAGATCACACCCGACGCGACAAGCGCTGCCCAGTCGTCAGCCTGCTCCCAGCCGCGGCCGCCGATCACCGCGATGCTGATTCCTATGAACGCGGCGGTCGACGTGATCACGTCACTGCGATGATGCTGCGCATCCGCCATCACGGCGGTGCTTCCAGTCTCCGATCCAACACGCAGCACTCTCGCCGCAAGTATCTGCTTGACTATGATGACGCCGAGTAGAACGGCGAGGGTCCAGGCTCTCGGCGTGTGATGCGGCGTACGGATCTCGCGGATCGCCTCGATCGCTATCCCTAGCGCCGCAGCAAAGAGCATCAGCGCGACCAGCGCACCGGCCAGCGCCTCGGCCCTGCCATGTCCGTACGGATGATCTTCGTCAGCAGGCTGTGCGGCGATGTGCAGGCCGCCATAGACCACGAGCGACGAGAAAATATCAGCGGTCGACTCTACTGCGTCCGCGACGAGAGCGTACGCATGGCCAACGATTCCCGCGATCAATTTGATGATCGCGAGAATCAGGTTCACCAGCATCCCAACCTGAGCCGCACGCATCGCGCGGCTCGCAGCTGTTTTCATGCCGTGAAATCTACGGCGTCGGCTCGCCGATAGCAGGCTGCGGCGGCGCACCCATCCCCGGTTCGCTCCGCGGCGCATGCTCGCCCTCGCCGGCCGCCACGTGATTTCGGCCGAATGAATGCGATAACTTCTCGCGCCATTCGTCCAGGATCTCGTAGAAGGTCGGGATCACGATCAGGGTGAGCAGCGTTGATGTAATCACACCTCCGATCACCGCGCGACCAAGCGGCGCACGGAAATCGGCACCCTCGCCGATGCCCAGCGCCACCGGAATCATGCCGGCAATGAGTGCGAACGTCGTCATCAGGATCGGGCGCAGTCGCACGCGGCCCGCTTCGATCAGTGCCTCGCGCAACGTCACCTTCTTCGATTCCCGCGTCCATTTTGCGAAATCCACCAGCAGAATCGCATTCTTCGCAACGATTCCCATCAGCAGGATCACGCCGATCATCGACATAATGTTCAGCGTACCGCTTGTGATCAGCAGCGCGAGCACAACGCCGATCAATGAAAGCGGAAGCGACAACATGATCGCCAGCGGATCAAGGAACGATCCGAACTGGACCACGAGAATCAGATACATGAGCAGGATCGCGAGGCCGAGCGCAGCCACGATCGATCCATAGACCTCGTTCTGATCCTTCACCTGGCCTCCCTGCGAGATCGTAACCCCGGGCGGCAGCGGAATCCTGGCGATTGCGCGATTCACGTCGCCGGAGACTTCACTCAACGGCCGGCCCTGAGGATTCACACCGATCGTGACGACCTTGTCCTCGTCGAGGTGATCGATCTGGGCAGGACCCGTCGTCAGCCGCACCGTTGCTATCTGACCGAGCGGAATTGTTTGCGGACCACTGTTGATCGGCGTTGCAGAAGCGGCTCCCGCATTCGCGGATGTGCTGCCGCCACTCGCCGGTGGCACGGCGATCGGCAGTTGCTGAAGATCCGAGACGCGCTCGCGCGAACCCGCTGGAAGACGAACTGTCACGTCGCGTGTCTTGCCGGTGGGATCGACCCAGCTACCCGCCTGCACACCCGCGAACGCGGGCCGCAGCGCCTGCGCAAGCTGACCAACGGTGATACCGAGCGTGCCAGCGAGCCCGCGGTTCAGCTGCACGTCGAGCTCGGGCTTCAGCCCCTTGGTTGAGAGCCCGACGTCGGCCGCCCCCGGAACCTTGCGCACTTCGACTTCCATCTTCTCCGCAACCTCGTTCAATTGCTGCGCGTTGTTGCCGCGAATCTGAACCTGAATCTGCTTCTGGTTGCCGGCAAAGCTGCTGTTGAACGTGTACGCCGTGACACCCCCGACGTGCGCAATTTCCTTGCGGATCAAGGTGCTCAGGTCACCCTGAGAGATAGACCGATCCGCCTTGGGGACAAGCTTGATGTAGATGCTTGCAACATCCACCTCGCCCGAGCCAGACGCGGTGCCGACCACAGTATAGGTATATGCAACTTCCTTGTGCGTGCGTATGATTCGGCCGATTTCCTCGGCCTTGATGTGCGTGTAGTCGATGTTCGACCCGGGGGGCGCCTCGACGGAGACGTTGAGCTCCGAGTTGTCAGAATCGGGAATGAATCCGCCACCGAGCTTCGCCCAGCCAGGCTCCGGCAGCGTCAGACCAATGCCAAGAGACGTGAAGAATACTGCAACAGCGAGAAATCCCTTGACGATCGTCCAGAACGCAGTCTTCGGGAAATTGAGCGACATCATCCAGACGATGACCATCACACCGGCCAGCAGCGTGAGGGCGGCAAACAGTCCCTTCGCTGGAATCAGAATGCTCGCGAAGAACACGCCGATCGATATCGCGACCATGTCGGCGCGGTGGTCCAGTGCCCACGCAATCAATCCCTTGTAGCGGTCAGCCTGCCTGTCGAACCACTTGTTGAATATCTCGAGCTTGCGCGAGATCCAGTTGCGATGTTCGTGTGCTTCGATTGCAGGGTCTGGCCAGTACGCCGACAGCATCGGGTCGAGAGAGAACGAAACGAACAGCGACACGAGGACGGCGCATGCAATTGTCAGTGCGAACGGCTTGAACCACTGGCCCGATACACCCTGCATGAAGGCGATCGGTACGAACACAGCCATGATCGAGAACGTCGTCGCGGTTACGGCGAGCCCGATCTCGTCGGTGCCGGTGTGCGCCGCCGTGAAGTGATCCTCACCCAGCTCCACGTGTCGAACGATGTTTTCTCGCACGACGATCGCATCGTCGATCAGGATTCCGATCGCGAGCGACAGCCCGAGCAGCGACATCGTGTTCAGCGTGAACCCGAACAGGTTTACGGCGATGAAGGCCGATATGGCGGACACCGGCAGCGCGAGCCCCGTGATGACTGTGGATCGCCACGAGTTGAGGAAGAGGAAGACCACAATGACGGTCAGGATTGCACCCTCGATCAACGCTTCCACCACGTTGCGAACCGAGTGACTCACGCGCGGCCCCGCATCACGAACTATGTCGAGCTTCACTCCAGGCGGCAGAGTCTTTCTGATCTGATCGACGCGCGCGTGGATCTCATCGCTCACACGCGTCGTACTGCTCCCCTTGGACTTCGTGATATCGATTCCGATCCCCTCGACGCCATTGAACAGCGCCAGCGAGCGCTGCTCGGCGGATCCGTCAGAGACATTTGCGACGTCGGAGAGATGGATCACCTGACCGCCTCGCTGCGCGACGACGAGTTGACCAAAGTCACGCGCATTCTCGATCCTGCCGCGCAGGCGTATCGATCGCTCCTCGAGTGCTCCGTTGATCATGCCTACCGGAACCGCGAGATTCTGCGCGTTCAGAGCATTCACTACATCCGACACGCTCACCTTTGCGGCGTTGAGTCGCGATGGAATGACGTTGACGGAGATCTCGCGGTCGACGCCACCTGAGAGCGTGACCTGAGCCACACCTGCCAACCCCTGGATCTGGCGCGTGATGTCCGGATCCGCCAGAATTGTCAACTCGTTCGGCTTGAGACTGTTCGACGAGAGCGTCAGCGATACGATCGGCTGATCATTCGGATCAAACTTCTTGATGATCGGCTCCTTCATCTCGACCGGGAGCTTGTCGCGAATTCCGGAGATCGCGTCGCGAACGTCCTGCGCGGCCTGATCGGTCGGCTTGGAGTACACGAACTGCACGATTATCTGTGCAAATCCGTCGGTCGAAGTGGAAGTGATCTGGTCGATTCCGTTGAGCCCCTGGAATGCCTCCTCCATCCGGTCCACGACCTCGCGCTCGACCTGATCCGGCGACGCACCCGGATATGGAACTGCGACGAACACAATCGGCTGCTGAATGTCCGGCAGCTCATCCACATCGGTGTTGAACGCGGCGAACAGTCCGAATATGACCAGAGCCACCATGATCACGACGGTGACTATCGGGCGCTTGATCGCGAAATCTGAAATGAACATCTTCTGGACCTATTGACCGCTGGTGTTCGTATCGCCGCTGGTGGCGACACCGGCTTTCGGCGTACTCGCATCTGATGGAGGCGGCTGCACGCGCACCGGCGTGCCTGGCGTGATTCCCTGTGCCGCGCCTACGAGCAGCGTATCACCGACGCTCACTCCATTCGTTATCTGCACCGTCTCCGCGGTTGGATCACGCATGCCGAGTGACACGTCCACCCGCGTGACCTTGCCGTTCTTCACCGTTGCGACCGCGGGCCGCTGCATGCGCGTATCGACCGCTGCGATCGGCACGACTATGCCTTTCTGCGTCCTGCTCGACACGCGTCCATCCGCATACAGTCCGCTGATGAGCGTGCCGCCCTTGTTCGGAATCGAAACGATGATCTGCACCTGTCTCGTCGTCGGATCCACTGACGGACTCACCCTCGTCACCTTGCCGTGGAATTCCTGGCCTGCGTAACCCGTCACCGTGAATGTCACGTCGGTACCGACCCGCAGCATGGATAACTGATCGGAGGGGACCGCGGCAACGAGCCGCATCGTCGACGGGTCGACGATCGTGAAGAGCGCCGCGCCGGGCTGCACAACATCGCCCGCGCTCACGCTTTTTTGACTCACAATGCCGTCGAACGGCGCGGAGATTCGTGTGTTGTCGAAGTTCTTCTGCGCGGTGGCGAGGCGTGCCTTTGCATCCTCGAGAGCCGCCTCTGCGCTGCTTGCCTGCGTCTGTGCTGTCTCCAGGTCACGCTGCGCAATCGCACCTGCCTGCAACAGCGTCTGGCTCCGCTGCAGATTCCGCTGCGCAACCGCTGCATTTGCTTCCGCAGAGGACACTGCCGACTTTGCGCTCAGATAAGCATCCTGCAGCCCCAGAGCATCGATCCGACCGAGCGTCTGTCCCTTCCTTACCGACTGCCCAACCTCGGCGCCAGTCGATACGATCGAGCCTGCGATCTGCGCACGCACAGTCGCGTCAAGTTCCGCGTCGAGCGAGCCCGAGATCGCGGGTCCGTTGGTGACAGATCCGTTGCGCGCAATCGCGATGTTCTCGGTACCGACAACGAGCTGCTGCACCGTGTCGGCGGCATCTGCTGTCTTTCGCTTGCAGCCGTTCGCGATTGTGAGAGTCGCCAGTGCGATGGGGATATATATGGAAGTGCGTCGCATTTATTGATTGTTCCCGGATGATCCTGTCGGCGAAGCGCCGCCCGTGGATGGTGTACCCTGGCCTGCTCCACCGGCTGGCTGAGTCGACTGCGCCGGCGCCTGCTGCTGCGTTTGCTGCTGTTGTGCCTGTTGCTGCTGCGAGAGATTGGTCTGACCCGCGGTCGCCGTCTGCATTGGCAGATCCGGAAGGAGCGCCAGTCGCACTCGTGCTACCTGAACATCGCGTGACGCCTGGGCGCGATTCACCAGCGCCTGCGCCAGCTGGTTGCGCGTATCGTTGAGCTCGAGCTGTGTCGAAATTCCTTCCTTGAATCGCACTTCAGCGATCTCGTACGCGCGTTGTGCCTGCGCCGCGGTTCCCGCACTCGCCGCAAGCGTTGCTTCAGCCTGGGTGAGAGTATTGAGCGCCACGCGCGAGTCGAGTGCGGCACCGTCCCGTGCCTGCTCCAACCGCGCCTGCGCATCGCGTACATTCGATTCCGCGATCATCTGGTCGCCGCGAATTCGTCCACCGAGAAAAATCGGGAACGACGTGGTCAGTGTGACAGTCCAGTTCGGATGAAAATCCGCGAGCGACGGCAGACCGGAGCTTGGGTACGCAAGCCTGCTGTACGCTGTGGACACCGCGAGCGTCGGGATCCGCTCCGAGCGGGCGACCTTGAGCTGACCCTTCTGCGCGAGAACTGCTTCGTTTGCTTCCCGGACCGGTGCCCGGTGCGACGTCAGGGTATCCGGCGCCTGCGCCCGCGCGAGATCGACACCGGGCGGGGCCGCCGCCGAATCCTCGACCGAAGTAGTGAGCGCTATGCGCTGCTCGAACGGCAGCCTGAGAAGCTGCTTGAGCTTGAGGTACGCCACCTGTCGCGCGCTTTGCGCCTGGATCACAACTGGAAGTTGATTGCTCACGGACACCTGCGCGCGAAGCAGGTCGAACTCACTCGTGTTGCCGACCTTCTGCTGCAATTGTGTCTGCTTCAGCAGATCCTGCGTCTGCTTGAGCGAAGACTGCGCGATCGACAACAACCGATCCGACAGAGCGGCGTCGTAGTAGGCGGACGTGACATCCAGCTTGAGCTGCGCCTGTTGCGCCGAGAGCTCGATGCGCGCTGAACGCTGAGTCGCGTTCGCGGATGCGATCAAGCCGCTGAGCCGGCCACCAGTGAAGAGATTCTGTGATCCCGACAGACCAAGCGTGTAACCGTTCTTTGAACCGAATCCCACCTTGCTGAAATCGATTCCGCCGGTCGAGGCGCCGCTCGCGCTGTTTCCCGCGACTGTGCATCGCGCGTAGTTCTCGAGTCCCGCCACCCGAGCGAGCTGGGACGAATCGCCGTTGAACAGATATTGATTGCACGGACCCGGCGGACCCGCGGGTGCCGACGGCTTTGATGACGAAAACGCGCTTGCGAATTGCGACGCGAGGGTGCGCGTGTAATTCGCGGATGCGTTCAGTTGCGGGAACAGTCCGCTCCGCGCCTGGTACTGACCTCCCTTGGCGCGCATTATCGCATTGTTGGCAATGCGCACGACCTGACTCCGGTCCTGCGCGATTCTTACCGCGTCATCGAGCGAGATCGGTTGCGCCGTAGTTGCCGCGACCGAATCCGCGTGCGTGACCGGTTCCTGCGCCCCGAGCGCGAGCGGCGCAGCACACGCAGCGACGATCGCAGCGACGATCGTCGCGCTTGCCGCGAGCGCGGCCATCGTGCGCGCAACGCGCCGAGAGCTGCACGGGGCACGGCCGTCAGTAGCCGAAGACTGTGTCATTATTTGGATGGAGTTGGCTGGAGTCGCTCAGCGCCATTTGGAGCGGCGCCGACTGCTCGGAGGAAGAGCGTCGTGTACTGAGCGATTGCCGCCGCCGGAGGACTGGGATAGATCTCTGGCATCGCGTCGCGCCCCATGGCGTCCGAGAAGACTGTTCCGATGAGCATCGCGGCTGCGGCCTTGGCATTGACGTCACCCTTGATGAAGCTGTTTGC
Source organism: Gemmatimonadaceae bacterium (assembly GCA_036554185.1). Classification (GTDB taxonomy): domain Bacteria; phylum Gemmatimonadota; class Gemmatimonadetes; order Gemmatimonadales; family Gemmatimonadaceae; genus Fen-1247. The sequence continues at coordinate 10,791 of DATBNQ010000071.1, forward strand.
CTGAAGCCGGCCGATATAATCCTGGAGCTCAGCCGTAGCACGCATCGGACCACGGTTGGCCGAATCGCTCAATTGAGGATGCTCGTCGCGCTCGCTCATGCAACGCCGCATCAGCAGGCGGTTATTACAGATATGTGAGCGGAGAGTTGCGACCCAATGCTGCAACTCGGCCTGTGGATCAACTGGCATTTTCGGGAGCTCTGCGAGAGGGCCGCCCATCCCGCACGAAGCGATCGCCTCGTGGATGAGCGTATCCTTTGTCCCGAACTGCCGGAAGATGGTTATCTCGTTGACCCCCGCCTCATTGGCGATGCGACGAGTGGTCGAGCCGCGATATCCGTGTCTGGCATAGACCCGGGCGGCTGCACGCAGTAGTTCTTCACGCCTTTCCATGGCGCGTAATTAAATGGACGGTCGTTCATTTTCGCAAGTGAGTGCTTGCTTGCGGCAGATGTTTATTGCCGGCAATCCGACATCTCCTCGCGGCGACGCCCGGGACCGAGCGCGCGCAGAACACACGCGAACTCGGCTGCAGCGCGCTCCTGAACGTTGATGCTGTCACAAGCCATGGCACAATTACGGAGCAGCCAATGTGACTACGATTGACAGCACTGCGCGGCCTATGGTGCACCAGTTGCCCGCTAGATTATCTGAATATGACCCGCCGGCTCCTTCGCATCGTGCTCAGCACTTTGCTGATTCCCGCCGTGACCGGGATCAGCACATCCTGCGCACCAATGGGGAAGACAGGACCAGCCGACGCATATGCGGCGCGTGCAGAGTCGCATTGCGACTCTGCCCCCATGAACGATCCGTCCGGCACGACACCGAAGCAATCGCAAAAGCAATCGCAAAAGCAATCGCAACAGAATCGCAGCTCCGCGGGCACCAACTGCTGTCCCGCCATCGCGGGGTGCATCGCAGTCGCACTTCCAGGGATTGTGGCTTCCCTGCAACCGGCAACGCCCATCGTGGCACCCGAGCATTTGGCGTACGCCAAGCTGGGAATCGCACTGACCGTCGCACCGGAACCACCCCCTCCGAAGGCTTGAGCAACCGCCGCGATCACGCGGCAACCATTCGAGTCGCGCAATGTCAGCGCCGACTCTTGCGTGACTCTCTGGCGCCCGAAAGCGCGAAAGCCGGTACAGCGTGATCGACTCCTCACTGCCCGCATGCTTGCAGGTATGTACGCATGCGGCCAGACTAGTGAGGTCAAGCACTATTTCATTTACACAGCGAACATTGATCGTCAGAGCAAGAATGCCGCGACGATCGCTTCCGAATCGATAGATGTCGCTCACATCCGCGGCGGTTCCCATACTTGCGCTGTCGCCCACACCGGGTCGGTCCCGCAACCGATCACATACTCCTGCCCGCGTGC
>DATBNQ010000118.1:0-6950 GCA_036554185.1 Gemmatimonadaceae bacterium
CAGATCCACCGTACCGATGTCGATTCCCAGCTCGAGCGAGCTGGTCGTGACAAGTGCACGAAGCTCGCCAGCCTTGAGTCGCTGCTCCAGACCAAGCCTGCGCTCGCGCGCGATGGAGCCGTGGTACGGTTGCGCGATCTCTTCTTCAGCGAGTGTATTCACGCGCGCCGCGATACGCTCTGCTTGCGCGCGATTGTTCACGAAGACGAGCGTTGTCCGCGCGTTTCGCGTTTCCTCGAGAACGAGTTGCGCAACCGACGGCCAGACGCTTCCGTCCACCTTCGCGAGATCGGGAACGGGTGACCGCACCGAAAGCTGGAGCTCCTTCGCGAGGCCGCAGTCGACGATCGAAACGTTGCGATCGCTTCCGCCCAGAAAGCGCGCGATCTCGTCGAGCGGCCGCTGCGTCGCGGAGAGTCCGATTCGTTGCGGACCTTCGGCATCAGCCGTGAGCTGGACGAGACGTTCCATCGTTACCGCGAGGTGCGCGCCGCGTTTGGTGCCGGCAACGGCATGGATCTCGTCGAGAATCACGACGCGAGTCGACGCGAACATTCCGCGGCCGCGCAGCGACGTCAGCATTATGTTGAGCGATTCTGGCGTCGTGATCAGAATGTGCGGCGATTTGCGGATCATCCTCTGGCGCTGGCTCGCCGGAGTGTCTCCGGTGCGCACCGCCACCCGGATCTCCGGAAATTTCAGCCCTGCCGCCTCGAACTTTCGCCGCAGCTCAGCGAGCGGCCGCTCGAGGTTGCGCTGGATGTCGTTATTGAGTGCCTTGAGTGGCGATACGTACAGTAGATGCACGCCGTTCGTGAGCGGCGCTTCGATGCCCTCGACTATCAGCGCGTTCAGCTCCCACAGGAATGCAGCGAGCGTCTTTCCCGTTCCGGTTGGCGCGAGTATCAGCGTGTGATCGCCGCTCGCGATTACCGGCCATCCCTGGACTTGTGGGGGCGACGGTGCGCCGAGTGATTCGGCGAACCACTCGCGGACGATGGGGTGGAAGCCGGCCAGCAAATCTAGAGGACGCGCCACAACTTCTCGGCTCCCCATTCAAGCGTGCGCTCGTACAGTGAGCGTTTCTCCCACTCCGGAAGCCGGATCTCCTTCGAGTGGGACTGATCGTCCAGAAACACGGAGTCCATCTGCGCACCGAATTTCAGGTCGAGTACGTTCAGATTGGATTCGTCGTTGAAGGCCATCGAGCGATTGTCGAGATTCAGCGACCCGACCGAAGACCACTCGCCGTCGGCGACTATCGTCTTCGCGTGGATCATGGTTGGCTTGTACTCGAAGATCCGTATTCCAGCCCGCAGCAACTCCGCGTAGTACGCGCGGCCCGCGTAGACTGTAGTCTTGACGTCGCTCCTGTCACCGGCCGTTATGACGCGCACATCCACGCCGCGCTTCTGAGCCAGGATCAGCATATCGCGGAATTGTTCATCCGGGATGAAGTACGAGTTGGTGATGTACAGCGTCTTGCGTGCGCCATCTATCGTCAGCGCAAGAAAACGCTCGGCCGTTGTACTTCCCACTACCGGGGTGGTATGCATCAGTCCCGCGACCTTGTCGCCGATCGGCTCGAATATTCTTGGAGGAAAGAATCGGTCCCCCGTGATCAGCGTGCCCGTCGCCTCGGCCCACGCTGACGCGAATGCAACCTGCAGCGACGCGACCGCCGGCCCTTCGAACCGAACGTTGGATTCGCGCCACTGGCGCGGGTGATGGCCGTCGCCACGCCAGTAATCGGCGAGACCGAAGCCACCGGTGTAACCGATGTGCCCGTCGATGACTATCGCGCGCACGTGCGAGCGCGTCGCCGCGCGATTGAGCGTGTACCAGTTGATCGGCCGGAGCCATGCGATGCGCGCGCCTGCTGCACGCAGAGTGTCGGCGAAGCCCGTCTTGAGAAGGGGCCCCGATCCGAACGCGTCGAGCACCACGAGCACGCGGACACCCGCTCGTGCGCGCTCGGCCAGCCTGTTGCGCATCTCGTCCGCGACCTTGCCAGGTTCGGCGTAATACATCTGCACCGTTATTGTCGACTTCGCGGATGAGATATCCTTCCAGAGCTGCGGATAGGTCCCGTTTCCATTCAGGCACAGCGTTACGATGTTGCCCGCCGAGAGGTGCGTATCCGTGTAGAGCTCCATCGCCCGGGCGAAGAGCGAATCGCCGACTGCCGGCGGCCGATCGCCCGGTGAAATGACCGAACGCACAGGCGTGCCGTGCGTGACGGTGAGCACACCGATCAGGACCATCGCAATCAGCACGATTACCACCGCGATCTCGCCGGCGTACTTGAAAAGCGGCTTCAAGGCACTGTCTCGCTGCTCGTGGATGCGCGGCTCCCGGTTGGTGGTCTGACTCCGTTTCGACATTCACTAATCGTTCCACCGCCAATCTCGCCTCTTCCAGACCTGCCGGCATCGCCTATTCTATAGGTATGCATCTCGCGGTAGCCACTCGGCGAATGGCAAGCAAGACGGTGACGCTGGACCGGTCGCTCGAGGCGCTTCCTCTTTTCCGGCTGAGCGATTCGGCGGACGACGGCGCCATCAGCTACCTCCCGGATGCGGGCGGCCGCTGGCGGGTACTTCCGTCGCCGGGCGACCGCCTGCCCGGGACCTTCGACCAGGACGTGTACGTCGAGATCATGCACCGGTTCGGGGAAGCGGGCTTTCCGGCCGATGGCGCGGTCCGGTTCACCCTCCATGCATTTCTCCGATCGATCGGCCGAAAAGCCGACGGTCGCACGTACGAACAGCTGAGGGCGTCACTTAATCGGCTGGTCCGGACGAGACTGGAATCTACCGGTGCCTATCAAGCAACTTCCGAACGATCGTTCGAGGGTACATTTACCGTCTTCAGCTCCGTCACGATCGAGCGGCGGCGGATGACTGATCGGGACCAGTTGGCTCTTTTTTCGGTGATTTCGGCATCCGAGCCCGGCGAGGCCAGGGTGGTGATTTCGCCCCAGATACGGGCCAACATCGCGGCTGGCCATACCATATCACTATCGCTACAGCACTATGGAAGTCTGACAAACCCGGTCGCGAGGCGGCTGTACCGGCTGCTGGCCACGGCCCGCTCGCAGGACGTGGTCACCTGGAGGGTCAGTCTCGAACGGCTGGCTTCGCAATTGCCTTTGACACAGCGATATCCTTCTCATCTCCAGCGGGTACTTCAACCTGCCCACGAGATGCTGATAGCTGCAGGACTGCTCCGCGACGCTGGGTTTCACCAGATAGATAAGGACTGGCACGTCGATTACGTGCTGGCAGCACGGAACACTATAGCCCCGTAGTTTTACAACCACTATGCGTAAACTTCGCGTCACACATCTCGCCGTCCTCGGGACGGTCATACTTCCGCTCGTTGTCGGGGCATTTGTCTATCAGCGGCGCGACACTGTCGCGAGCGCCCAATTACTCGACGAGGTATTGCGCATCACCGCGTCACGCTACGTCGACAGCGTCCCTCCCAACGATCTGTATGAGAAGGCTGCCAAGGGTCTCGTCAAGGAGCTGAACGATCCCTATTCCGTTCTCTGGACCAAGGCGGAATACGATCAGTTCAGCGTGCAGACTGGTGGCAAGTACGGCGGCATTGGAATGGAGATCGCGCCGACGAACGGCTTCGTAACGGTGCAGCGTGTGTTCCCGCACACTCCAGCCGCAGCCGGCGGTGTCATGGAAGGCGATCGCATTCTCAAGGTCGACACGGCTAACGCACGTGGATGGACCACGACCCAGGTTTCCGACAAGCTCAAGGGCGACCCGGGCACCACCGTCAGTGTTGAACTCGGCCGAGCGGGCGTCAATGAGCCGATTCCGATGAAGTTCACTCGCGCGATCGTGCACATTCCCGCGGTACCGTACACGCTCGTGTTCGGTAACGTCGGCTACATCCCGTTGCAGCAGTTCAACGAGACCGCAGCGCAGGAAGTTGCGGACGCGATCACGGACGTCACCAAGCATGGCGCCACCAAGATCGTCTTCGACATGCGTGGCAATCCTGGTGGCTTCCTGGATCAGGCGATCGCCACCAGCAACCTGTTCCTTCCGGTCGGCAAGTCGATCCTGAGCGTTCGCGGACGCACGGGTGAAGTTCAGGCATACAGTGCTACCGACGCTCCGCAGGCTCCGACGATCCCGATCGTCGTGCTCGTCGATCCCCACACGGCATCTGCATCGGAGATCGTTGCCGGCGCGTTGCAGGATCACGACCGTGCGCTCATCATGGGCACCACGTCATTCGGCAAGGGACTCGTGCAGAGTCTGTACAAGCTCGATGGTGGTTACGCGCTCAAGATGACGACGGCCAAGTGGTACACGCCGAGTGGACGGTCGATTCAGAAGGAGCGCAAGCTGCTGCCTGATGGCGAGTTTGTGGAAGTGATGCCGGATTCGCTCGAGACCGATTCGGCGCGTCGTGCGCGTCCGCAGTACAAGAGCGATGCAGGTCGCATCGTGTACGGCGGCGGCGGAATCACGCCCGACATCATCGTCAAGCCGGACACGCTGACCACACCGGAGCAGAAGCTGCTCATGAGCCTCGCGCCCAAGTCGCAGATCTTCGCGCAGGAGCTTCAGGATTACGCGGGCGAGATGAAGAGCAAGGTGAAGGAGAACTTCACGGTAACGCCGCAGATGCGGAACGACTTCATCGCGCGTCTCAAGGCGAAGGGAGTCACCGTTGATTCGACGTTGCTTGCCAAGGGTGCGAGCACGGAGCTCGACCGGATGATCGGCGTGCGCATCACGACGATGGCGTTCGGCGACTCTGCCACCAAGCGCAAGTATCTGGACGATGACAACCAGCTCCAGCGTGCGCTCGACGCACTGAAGAACGTGCAGAGCACTCCGGGCCTGTTCGCGCTGGCTCAGAAGGTTCAGGGCGTTGCGTCTGCGCGGTAAAGCGCAGTGAGTGGCTCGGAAGGTGACACTCCAGTAGAAGTCACCAGAATAAGCTCAGCGGGTGGCGTACCAAGCCACCCGCTGAGCCTTTCAATTATGGCCATACTCGCGGTCGTGTACACACTGTACTTCGGCCGAGCGTTTTGCATACCGATCGTCTTCGCCGTCGAGCTCAATTTTCTGATGAGCCCCGCCGTCCGGTGGATCCACCGCAAGTTGCGTGTTCCCGCCGCTCTGACATCAGCGATCATGATACTTGCCGTCGCCGGCGGACTCGGATACGGCATCTATTCGCTCGCTGCGCCGGCGCAGGACTGGCTCACGTCCGCGCCCACCACGCTCGCGCGCGCGGGACAGAAGCTTCACAAGATCATGAAGCCAATGGAGCAGGTAACGCGCACCGCCGACCAGATGGACAAGGCGACCAGCATTTCCGGTGCGCAGCCTACGCGAACAGTCGTGGTCGCCGGGCCGAGCATGGGATCGCGATTCTTCGGGACGACGCAGAGCATTGTGGGAGCACTGCTGGAAGTACTGGTGCTGACATTCTTCCTGCTTTCGGCGGGCGACCTGTTCCTGCAGAAGACGATCAAGGTAAGCACACGACGCGCGAGCCAGCGAACCGCTGTCGAGATAGCGAGAGAGATCGAGACATCCATCTCGCGGTATCTCGTGACGTCGGCGTTTCTGAACGTGAACGAGGGGGCCGTCTTCACCGGCATCATGTACATCCTCAAGATGCCGAACCCATTTCTGTGGGGAGCGCTCGTCACGGCGCTCGAGTTCATACCGTATGTAGGAGCGCTGACGCTTATCGCGATACTCACCATCGCATCGCTCACGGTGTTCGACAGCATCCCGCATGCGCTGCTCGTTCCCGGGAGTTTCGTTGCGCTGAACCTGATCCAGGGCAACCTCGTTGGCCCGATGGTGATGGGCCATCGGTTGTCACTCAATCCCGTGGCGATATTCATCGGCGTCGCCTTTTGGTGGGAGATCTGGGGAATCGCCGGCGCCTTCCTGGCGGTCCCGATGCTTGCATCGCTCAAGATCGTGTGCGATCATGTCGAGTACCTTGGCCCGATCGGCGAATTCCTGGGCCAGCGGGATCAGGACGAGCGGCGGCTTGCCGTCCGTCCAGTCGAAACATGATCAACAGTGATGGATGCCAGAAAAAACGAAAGTTGAAGCGTTCACGGGGTTTCGGCCTGCAGCACTGACGTTCCTCCGAGCGCTCGCGCGGAACAACAAGCGCGAGTGGTTCGAGGAGAACCGGTCGCGGTACGAAACTGAGGTCAAGCGACCGCTCCAGGTGCTGGTCGAGGAGATCGACGCGCGGCTCGGCGAGATTGCGCCGGAGATGGTGGGGAATCCCAAGCGATCGATATTCCGGATCTATCGTGATGTGAGGTTCTCGAAGGACAAGTCGCCGTATAAAACCAACGCAGCGGCGTGGTTCTATCATCGTGATGCGGGGCACGCCGTTGGTACTGCTGCCGTGCACGGTGGGGCTGGATTTTATTTTCAGATCGCGCCGAAGGAGTGTATCGTCGCGGGCGGGATCTGGATGCCACCTGCGGCTGCTTTGAAGACACTGCGTGAAGCGATCGCGGATGATCCGGATGCGTTGAGGTCGATATTGCGGCAGCCTGCATTCAAGCGCGCGTTCGGTGCGTTGAGTGATGAAGCAGTGTTGAAGCGGACACCGCGCGCGTTCGATCCGGAGCATCCGGCTGCTGACCTGTTGAGGTACAAGTCGTTCACGGTGAGTCGCGAGCTTTCGGAGGCCGACATGTCGAGTGCGAAGCTGCCGGACATGATCGCGAAGCAGTATGCGACGATGTTGCCGTTCGTGCGCTGGCTCAATCGAGTGCTCGGGCTTCCGGCACACAGCCGGCGATAGCGACTCCCGCGCAATACACACAAAAGATGAGCGCCGTGATGACGCCGAGTGCGCAGAGCGGCGCCGAGTATGACCGGGCGCGGGAGCTGGTGCTGGAGTACGGGTGGAATTCTACTGCGTACCAG
>DATBNQ010000022.1:0-75753 GCA_036554185.1 Gemmatimonadaceae bacterium
GACGTGAGCACCGATGTCGTCTCTCAACTTAAGGCTTCGAGATGCGAGCTCGAACGCGACGCGCTCCGGAACGAGCCCGATTATCTCGCTCCATGTGACCTCGAGACCGCGCGCCTTCGCTTCGTGATCCACCGCAGTGTATGCCGTTGCCAGTGACGTACGATCGATATCGACGAGGTTCATGGAGACCTGCGCCTGGTTATCGACTTCGAGACCGAGCGCCTTCACCGCGGGAAGTCCCCCGCTCGATTCGCGAACGGCGCGCGCTATGTCCCTGGCCAGGTCGATGTTGCGAGCGTCACCGACGTAAACGTTGAAGGCAACCAGAAAGGGACGCGCTCCGATCGCGACAGCGCCGGCTGTGGGATGCAACTTTAACGGACCGAAGTCAGGTGCGCGCGCAGCGTCCGAGGCGATCGCCTGACGCAGCGTTTCGAATCCACCGCGGCGCACGTCGGCGAGATTCCGTCGCGACGGGAGCGTGGCTGCGCGCTCATACAGATATACGGGGATGCCGAGCTCGTCACCAACGCGTCGGCCGACCTCGCGCGCGAGCTCAATGCAGTCGTCCATCGATGCGCCTTCGAGGGGGATGAACGGAACCACATCTGCCGCGCCGATGCGCGGATGGACGCCCTCGTGTCGCGTGAGGTCTATGTGATCCCTTGCTGCTCGAACCGCGGCGACAGCTGCGTCCGCCATAACTTCCACGGGTGCAACGAATGTAATGACGGATCGGTTGTGCCACGGGTCCGAAGTGACATGCAGGACCGACACTCCCGGCACCGCTGCGATACGATCACGAATCGCGTTCACCGCGTTCACATCGCGCCCTTCGGAAAAATTGGGCACGCATTCGATGAGCTTCATTGAGTTGTTGCGCGATCAGCGGTCTGCAGGGTGTCGAGCAGCCACGCGTGCATGGCCGGATTGCCAGCGACGAGCGGCGAAGTCGCGACCGTCGCCGGACTACCATCGATGTCTGTTACAATCCCACCAGCCTCTTCCACCAGCAGTATTCCGGCTGCAATGTCCCATGGATTGAGCCGCAGCTCCCAGAAAGCATCGAAGCGCCCCGTGGCTAGCCATGCAAGGTCGATTGCCGCCGATCCCGCGCGCCGGATTCCGGCCGTAGCCTGGGCGATGGGGACGAATTGACGCGCGTACCTCTCAGTCGCGGCATTTGCGCCAAAGGGGAATCCGGTGCCGATCAGCGCGCGCGACGGGTCGCTTGTCTCGGACACGCGAGCAGGAGTCCCGTTCACGCGCGTACCGTGTCCGCGCACCGCGGTGAAAAGCTCCCCGTGCGGGATGTCCAGAACCACACCAATTATCGGACGGGCTTCGTGGATGGCGGCGATCGACACCGAGTAGGCAGGAACTCCGTGCAGAAAGTTCGTCGTGCCATCGAGGGGATCTACGATGAACGCAAGGCCGTTCGGCAGCGGCTCGTCGCGCCACGATTCCTCGCCGAGTACTGGAAGTTCGGGGAACTCGTCAGCGAGGGCAGTTGCGAGTTCGTGCTGGATTACGGACTCGGCGGCGGTGTCCACCTCCGTCACATAGTCGGCGTGGCCCTTCGATTTCCAGACGAGGGCGCCGCGACTTGCTGCGCCAGACCGGATGACCTCCTCCGCTACCCGCGCGGCGGCAGTCATTGCATCCAGAATCTTCGCGATCGTGTCGCGATCGAACGGAATGCTTGCCTTGGTCATGGCGACCGCTCGTATATTTCGCAGATGGCACGTGTATTCAGCGGCATTCAACCCTCGGGTGAGCTGCACATCGGAAACTACCTGGGCGCGGTCCGTAACTGGGTCGAACTGCAAGACAGGTACGAATCGTTCTTCTCAATAGTTGACTACCACGCTATCACTGTTCCGTACGAGCCGGACGATCTGCGCCGGCGGAAAAGAGACATGGCGATATCGCTGCTCGCGTCCGGTCTCGATCCCGCGAGATGCACGCTATTTGTGCAGTCAGCGGTACCCGAACATACCGAGCTGGCGTGGATTTTCAACACCGTTACGCCGCTTGGCGAGCTCGAGCGCCAGACCCAGTTCAAGGAGAAATCCGGCCGTCAGGACAGTCTTCTCGCAGGGTTGCTCAACTATCCGGTGCTGCAAGCGGCCGACGTCGCACTGTATCTCGCCGACCTTATTCCGGTCGGCGAAGATCAGGTGCAGCATCTCGAGCTTGCGCGAGAGATCGTGAGGCGCTGGAACGCGAAATTCCGCGTCGAGTATTTCATCGAGCCCAAGCCGCTACTCACGCCTACGCGCCGGATCATGGGACTGGACGGCCAGGCGAAGATGTCCAAGTCGCTCGGTAACACGATCGGGTTGCTGGACGAGCCTGACGTGATCTGGGAGAAGCTGCGCCCCGCAGTGACGGATCCGGCACGCGTCAGGAAGACGGATCCCGGTACGCCTGAGGTGTGCAACATCTATCACATCCACAAGGCGTTCAGCAGCGCCGATACGGTTGAGCACGTGGCTCAGCAATGTCGCAGCGCAGGCTGGGGCTGCATCGATTGCAAGCGCGTTCTTCAGAGCTCCATGGAGGGCGAGCTCGCGCCCATCAGAAGCCGTGCGAAGGAATTGCGGGCGACTCCGGCACTTGTGGAGGACGCACTGGCGACCGGAGCGGCGCACGCCAAGACGATCGCGAGCGCAACGCTGGGCGAGGCGAAGCAGATCATGGGTCTCCGCTAGCGAGGTGAGCCGATCGGACGCGCGCGAGCTTCTGACGCGATTGGGCGCGTCCGCCAGGCCAGCGGGCTCATCCGCGGAAGCTGCCGCCCGTGAGCTCTGTGCGGAGCGGCTTCGCCAGGCTGGCTTTGAGATCGAGGAGCGCCCCTTCTCGTACTCGGCGTTTCCCGGGCTGTGGGGAACGCCCCTGGCTGGGGCAGCGCTGCTTCTTACCTCGGTGGGGACCGGCCTTTCACTCCTGCGTGCGGAACCTCAGGACGGGCCGCTCGCGCGAGCCCTGACTGCCGTCCTGATCATCGGGCTGGCGGGGTGGTGGCTGGGCCGCTACGGCACTCGGCGGTTGCCGTTCATGCGCCGGGAGGGCCTGAACCTGGAGGCTCGTCGAGGGGTACCAACTGTCTGGCTCACCGCGCATCTGGACAGCAAGAGTCAGCTGGTTTCGCTGCTCACGCGTGCGGCGGCAACCGTTGCGCTTTGCGTTGGTTGGGGCTGCCTCGCGATCGTGTTCGGGCTGTCGCACTTCTTCCCGATCCCAGCCGGTGTTCCATTGTCGCTGATCGCGACCACGGCAATCGCCGCGCTGCCGTTGTCCCTCGCCATTGTCGGGACCAATGGGTCGGGCGTACTGGACAACGCGACGGGCGTTGCATCTATTGTACTGGCTGCTCGGGAACTCGGAGGCACGACGCCGATCGGCCTGGTCATCACCTCAGCCGAAGAATTGGGCCTCGCTGGCGCGCGGGCGTGGGTCGAGGGTAAGCCGCGTGCTGTTGCGATCAACTGTGACGGCGTGGACGACATCGGGATGCTCAGCGTAACCGCTGGCGCGCCTGGCCGAAAATTGTGGCGCAGGCACCAGGTTGCAGGCGTATTCGGACCAGAAGTCCGAATACGTGAGAGCATTCCAGGCGTACTTTTGGATTCGACCGCATTTTCGGACCGTGGATGGGCGGCATGCACCATCAGTCAGGGGACGATACGATCCCTGGCGCGGATTCACACCAGACGGGATGGACTGGACGAGTGCACCGGGAAAGGCGTCGACGGAGCTGCGAGGTTAATTGCTGCTCTGGCCGGTGCAATCATTGCAGAAGGAAAGAATTCCGAATAATTGAAGGGGGTAGAGGAAGCACATGGAACAGCAACGTCTGAGTGACGACCGAATGAGCGCCCTCGATGCGTCGCTCGCTGAAACCGATTTGAGTGGTGAGAGCGCGGGTGGTTCCGCGACGGTGACTCCGCAGGAAGGGAAATACGTTTACTGCATTATTCGGCACGAGATTCCGCGTGATTTTGGAGACATCGGAATCGGCGGCGCGTCTCGCGTTTATACTGTTCATCACGCTGAACTGGCGGCGGTTGTCAGTGACACGCCGATAGTCATATACGATCCGACGCGTGAGAATGTGCTGGCCCACGAGTTCGTGAACGAGACCGTCATGCGTGAGTTCACGGTGATACCCATGTCGTTCGGAACGGTGTTCAGATCTGAAGAGGACGTCGGGCAGCTGCTGCGTTCCACCTACGAAGCGTTCACCGATGTGCTCGAGAAGATGAAGGACAAGATCGAGTTCGGTGTGCAGATCCGATGGGATCGTGACAAGGTCGTGGAGAGCATCGAGCGGGACAACGACGAGATCCGCAAGCTCAAGGAAGAAATCACCCGCAACGCCTCGTCATCGACGTATTTCGCGCGCATGCAGCTTGGCCGCCTGATAGAAGGGGCGCTGGAGGAAAGTGCCGGCCGCTATGTTGCTACCGTGCACGAGGAGCTGAAGCGCGTTTCAGTCGCAAGCCGAAGCAACAAGGTCATCGGCGATCGCATGATAATGAACGCCGCGTTTCTCGTAAATCGTTCAGCGGAGAAGGCATTCGACGATGCGGTGAAGGAACTGAGCCGCCGGTTCGAGCAGCTGCTTGCATTCAAGTACACAGGTCCCTGGCCGCCGTACAACTTCGTCAACATCAAGCTCAAGTTGGAGAAGGCGGACTAGCGTGGGCCTCCTCTCGTCGATCCTGCTAGCCCCGTTCACCGGTCCCTGGGACGGCACGATGTGGACCCTGGACAAGGTTCGTCGTGCGGTGGAGGACGAGCTGACCGATGACACGACGGTCAAGGAGGATCTGATGCGTTTGCAGCTCGAGCTCGAAGCGGGCGACATCGACGACGACGAGTACATACTGCGCGAGGACGCCATCATGCAGCGACTTCGCGAGGTCCGTCAGTGGCGCGAGCAGCTCGGAATGTCCATTGGTGGCGGCCCGGTTCGCGTCGCGCGCGACGATGAGGAGCGTTGAGCGCAACGGTCGAGTACGTCTACTGCGTAGTGCCAGCCGCACTTGACACGCACGATGCACCCGATGGAATCGATCGTTCAACCGTGCGCAGTATCATCGTTGACTCCGTTGCCGCTCTGGTGGGCTCGCTCGACGCGTCGAGCTACGCGAGCGAAGTGGTCTCCGAGAGAATTGGTGATCCTGAATGGCTTGCGCCGCGCGCGGTGGCGCATGACGCGCTCGTGACGTGGGCCAGTGATCGAGGTCCCGTGGTGCCATTTCCGATGTGGGTGATGTTCACCGATGATTCGGCGGTCTCCGTGATGCTTGCCGACCGTGGGAAGGAATTCGTCGCGACGATGGATCGAGTGCGCGGCGCGCGCGAATTCTGCGTTCGCGTCTCGGCGGACCGTGCATCACTCGCCGCGGCTGCCGAGCAAATGGACTCGGCTCTCGCGGCACTGGAGCAGCAAGCGAGCGTCGCATCTCCCGGAGAGGCCTACCTGCTGCGCCGGAAGCTGGAGGAGGCTCGCAAGGCCGCCACGCGCGACGCGGCGGTGCGCATCGCGGACAGGACGCATGACGCGCTGTCCGAAGAGTCGCGTGCCAGCGTGATCCGCGCGACGACGGGTTCCAGGGAACAGGGGATCCTGCTCGATGGTGCCTATCTCGTGGCAAATGAGAATTACGAGGCGTTCAGAACCGTCCTGACAGCGCTGATCGGGACGTTTCAGCCGGCTGGTCTCCGTTTCGATTTCACAGGCCCCTGGCCCCCTTATCATTTCGTCCGTGAAAACTGACGAAGCGGCGCGGTCGAACGAGCCCCCGTTCGAGGAGGCTCATGTCGGCAATGCGGCCGGAATTCTCGGGGACGAGCCGCTGGATCTGAGCGACCTCCTGAACACCGTGCTGGATCGCGGTGCGGTGGTTCATGGCGAGGTTACGATCGCTGTGGCTGACGTAGATCTGATCAAGCTCAACATCGGGCTGCTTCTCCAGGCCGTGGCCACGGCCGAGCGACGAATGGCTGGCGGAGGCAGAGCGCCGACCGCGGGCTCACTGGCTGGCGCAGTAGGGGCTGTACCGCACCGGGGTACGCCAATCCTGGAGCCTAGCCGCGCGACCCGGTCGCAAGTACAATCAGGGTCGGCATCCGTCAGTGGCGGTCAAACAGTCGAACAAACGGAGTCCCGGGAACAATCGCTGAACGCCGTGGCTCAAGGCTTGCCCGAGCGGATAAACGCGGACGTCGCTGGTCCCGAAACTGGGCTAGCGCGACTCGTGCTCACCTTGATCGAGGTGCTCCGAAAGGTGTTGGAGCATCAGGCCGTCCGCCGAATGGAGGGTGGGCGACTTTCAGGCGATGAGGTTGAGCGGTTGGGACTGGCTCTTGCGAAGCTGAATGACAGGATGGGTGAGCTCAAACGTGTTTTCGGCCTATCAGAGGAAGATTTGCAGATTGACCTTGGCCCATTGGGCCGCCTGAAATGAGGTTATCGCGTGCCTGAACTCGCTTCTCCGTCGCGCAGCACCGGTCTCGTCGAAATCCTCGATCGGGTTCTCGATAAGGGTCTTGTGATTGCCGGCGATATAAAGATCAACCTTGCTAACGTCGAGCTTTTAACGATCCAGATTCGTCTGCTCGTCTGCTCGATCGACAAGGCGGAACAGATAGGTATGAACTGGTGGCGGTACGACCCACGTCTGACGAGCCAGACGGCGTCTGCCGTCGCGGCGAGCGATCTGAACGATCGGCTCGACCGCATAGAGCGTCAGCTCGCAAAGCTGTCTTCATCTGACTAGGAGGAGTCATGGCCGTTGAGCGGTCACCGAGCGGAAGCTCACTTATTGATATTCTCGATCGGGTTCTCGATAAGGGAATCGTCATCGACGCGTGGGTGCGCGTGTCGCTGGTCGGCATCGACCTGGTTACGGTCGAAGCTCGAATTGTCGTCGCGTCCATCGAGACCTATCTGAAATACTCCGAAGCCGTTGGAATCACTCAACCCATGTCGCGTCCTCGCGAACTTGCCGCGGCCGACGAACTCGAGCGCGTTCAGGTAGAGAACGCGGAGCTACGACGTCGTCTTGACCAGCTCGGCGCGTGACCGATCGACGGTAGATTTCCGCCCGGGTAACTCGGGTGATTCAGGTGACTGGCTTGAATCGCTGCTCGGTGCGGTAGCGTCAGCAACTGATTTTGCTTCAGCGGCCGGCATGCTGCTCGTGCGATTCTGCGCTGCGGCCGGCGCGACTCGCGGCTACGTAATGCTGCTCGACACTTCGTCGCGGCAGCTCGTGCCAGTCGCGAACCTCGGCTTCGAGGATCGCGAGCAGCCCACGTCTCGCACTATCGACGATCTGAGCGACCCATTTGTCGTCGCGACGCTCGGGATGGAGGTTGTGGCCTGCAGCCATGGCCCGCCACGTTCCGGCGTTTCGCGCACGACAAGCCTTGTCGCGATTCCCTTTCCGCAACCTCGAGCGCCGCAGGCGCCGCGGTTCCTGGACGAAGGCAGCATCGAGCGCTCGCTCATGTCGCCATGTGCGATTCGACCAACGAACTCCGGCGAAATATGGCGGTCGTCGACCGAGCCAGCCGCATCATCGCCGTTCGGCGTATTCGTCGTCGAGATCGACGGTCGATCGGACAGCGTGGATCTCCTCGCGACAGCTGCCCGGCTCGCCGGACCGATTCTCTCACGCGTCAGCGCGGCAGATGCGCACAGCCGTCGCGCCGAGGAGCTCGCCGAGCAGCGAGCCGTGCTCACGTCGATTGTAAATTCGCTGCCCGATCCGATTGTGATCATCGATGGCGACCGTCAGATCGTGGTGCAGAATCAGCGCGCCGAGCACCTGCTCTCGATGCGGGAACGTGATTCGGACGGCCGCCGTCGCGCGGTCGAGATCAACAACCTTCTGCTCACGTCGCATCTCTCCAAGGATGGGCCATCGACAGAGCCACGCCCGGCAGGTGAGTCGCGCGAGCTGAACATGGTTGATCCCGACGACGGAACGGATCTGCTGTTTGAGGTGCTGTCGCAGCCGCTCGACGAGAATGAAACGGCGACAGTATCGGTGCTGCGTGACGTAACCGATCTGCGGCGCGCGGCTGGCGAGCTGGAGCTGCAGGTGCAACGGGTGCGGCTCGCGGAGTATGAGGCCAAGCGTGAGAGTGATCGACTGAATCTGATCCTCACCAACGTCGCCGATCCGATTCTGGTGACCGACGATCGGTCGAACATCATCCTCATGAATCGGCAGGCGGAGCTGCTGTTCGGCGCGGCGACCTCCAACATCGGCTACGCGACAGGCGATCGATCGGCCGCAGTACGTGCGAATGACACAAAGTTCACGACGTTCATCTCCGACTTCAGCCTGAGCCCCGAGGGCGCGCGCCGCGAGGATATGGAGCTCACGCGGCCTGGCGATGAGCCGACCACCATCCCGATGGAAGTGATCGCGGGAAAGATCGTTGACCGTCGCGGTGAACCGCTCGCGATCGTGTCCGTGTTGCACGACCTTACCGAGCAGGCCGAGAACGAGAGACTATACGAGGAGCTGAAGAATTTCAGCAATGAGCTCGAAGCGCGCGTCCGCGCGGCCACGGCGGATCTGGGTGAACAGAACGTTCGTCTGCAGTGGCAGTCGCGCGAGCTCGAGAAGGCCAACCGGCTCAAATCCGAGTTCCTTGCCAGCATGTCGCACGAGCTCCGCACTCCGATCAATGCCCTCATCGGGTATACGGCGCTCATGCTGGATCGCATCTACGGCGACCTCAACGAGCGCCAGGAGGAAGGGCTCACACGCATCCGTGCTGCGGCGCAACACCTGCTCGCGCTGATCAACGACATCCTCGATCTCGCAAAAATCGAAGCCGGCCGCATGCCGCTCCACCTCGAAGACACAGTGCTCCAGGAAGTCATGCGAGAGGCGTCGGTTCAGATCGATCCGCTCATCAAGAAGAAGGGGCTCACGTACCGCTGGGTGGCACCTGAGAATCCGCTCCACATGACTACAGACCGCACGAAGGTGAAGCAGATAATTCTCAACCTTCTCTCAAATGCGGTGAAATTCACTCACTCGGGGAGCATCACGCTGTCGGCTACGATCGAGGGTGACTTTGTGAGGCTCGATGTCACGGATACCGGAATCGGCATCCGAAAGGAGGACCTGGCCGCGATCTGGGATGACTTTCGCCAGGTGGACCAGTCCCGGACCCGCGAGTTCGGGGGAACGGGGCTGGGACTCAGTATTACACGAAAGCTCTCCGGCGCGCTGGGGGGCCGGGTAACGCTCACGAGCGAGTATGGAAGCGGCTCGACCTTCACGGTTTTCCTGCCGCTCCGGAGCGAGCCGCATCGCGAGCGGGACGGCTGAGCCCGGGAGATCCCCGTCCGTTCGGGCATCACGTTGACAGGTGCGTGACAGCACGTAGATTAACGACACGCCCCGCCGCGCCAGACGGGGCTTTTTTGTGTTTATGGGGTTGCCATGTTTGATGTGAAAACACGCACCGTGGTAGTGGTCGGTGCGCAATGGGGAGATGAGGGCAAGGGCAAGCTCGTCGACGTGCTCTCGGAGCGTGCCGACTGGGTTGTGCGATATCAGGGGGGCGCCAACGCAGGCCACACGGTGGACCTGGGTGAGACGTCGTTCGTGCTGCACCAGATTCCGAGTGGGATCCTCCACAGTGGCGTGCGGTGCGCGATCGGGAACGGTGTCGTGCTCGACCCGGAGACGCTCTTCACGGAGATCGACGAGCTCGTCAGAGACGGTGTGGACGTCGAAGGGAGACTGTACGTGAGCGAACGTGCTCACCTGGTGCTGCCATACCACAAGCTCGTCGACTCGAGCAGCGCGGCAAGCCGCGCTATCGGGACGACGGGCCGCGGAATCGGACCGGCGTACGAGGACAAGATCGCGCGGCGCGGCGTCCGCGTCCTGGATCTGCGTCATCCCTCGACGCTGCGCCCGATTCTCGAAGCCGCGGTCGCACACGCCAACGCGCAGCTGTCGGCCTGGGGAATCGCCGATCGCGCGTCCGTCGACGAAACCATGTCGCTGCTCGAGCGTCTTGCGCCGCGCCTGTTGTCTCTGGCGGAGGACGTCGGTCTCGCGATTCATCGCGCCCAGAAGAGCGACGCGGCGGTGCTCCTGGAAGGGGCACAGGGTTCGCTCCTCGATGTGGATCACGGCACGTATCCGTTCGTCACGTCAAGTACTACGACGTCCGGTGGCGCAGCCGTTGGTGTCGGGATCTCGCCACGTTCCCTCGATCGTTGTCTCGGAGTAGTCAAGGCGTACACGACACGTGTCGGGCAGGGGCCGCTCCCGACTGAACTGTCCGAGCCGTTGCAATCGCAGATGCGGAAACTTGGTAATGAATTCGGCGCCACAACGGGTCGGCCGCGTCGGTGCGGCTGGTTCGACGCAGTCGTCGTGCGCTACGCAGTCCGGGTAAACGGACTTACCGATCTCGCTGTTACCAAACTTGATGTGCTTGACACGCTCGATGAGATCAAGCTCTGCACTGCGTACCGTGTCGGATCGGAGGTGTTCACCGAATTTCCCGGTGACCTCACGATGCTGGAGCATGCCGAGCCGGTCTACGAGACCTTCGAGGGATGGCGCTCGCCAACTGGTGGGGCGCGCTCACTCGGCGACCTTCCAAGCGCGGCGCGTACGTATCTCAATCGCATCGAGGCGCTGGTCGAAGCGCCGATCACATATGTCAGCGTCGGTACCCGGCGCGACCAGATAATCGGATTGTAAAGAATGAATCACCCGGACGTAATGGAGAAGCTCGTATCACTGTGCAAGCGGCGTGGCTACATCTTCCAGTCATCCGAGATTTACGGTGGCACGGGCTCCGTGTGGGACTACGGTCCGCTCGGCGTCGAGCTGAAGAAGAACATCAAGGATCGCTGGTGGAACGCCATGGTCCGCTCACGCGACGACGTCGAGGGACTGGACGCTGCGATCCTGATGCATCCGCGAGTCTGGGAAGCGAGTGGCCACGTCGCCGGATTCGTGGATCCACTTGTCGATTGCAAGACGTGCAAGGGCCGATTCCGGGCTGACAAACTCCAGGACGCGCGCTGCTTGCGCAAGCCGAGCAAGCGTCCCGGAGAGTTTTCGGAATGCCAACTCACCGAGCCGCGCCAGTTCAATCTCATGTTCAAGACCTTCATGGGGGCGGTTGAGGAAAGCGCGGCGACGATCTACCTGCGACCGGAAACAGCGCAGGGAATCTTCGTGAATTTCCTGAACGTGCAGCAGTCAATGCGGCAGAAGGTGCCATTCGGCATCGCACAGATCGGCAAGGCCTTCAGAAACGAGATCACGCCGGGAAACTTCATTTTCCGCACGCGCGAGTTCGAGCAGATGGAGATGCAGTTTTTCGTCGACCCCGACACGTCATCGGAATGGTTCGACTACTGGAAGGGCGAGCGAATGGCCTGGCACCTTGCGCTCGGACTGACCGAGTCGCGGTTGCAGTTTCATCAGCACACCCCTGCGGAACTCGCGCATTACGCGAAGGGCGCCTTCGATGTGGAATTCGACTTCGGCGGCACACTGGGCTTCCAGGAGATCGAAGGCGTTCACAACCGTGGTGATTTCGATCTGAAGCAGCACACCGAATTTTCCGGCAGAAAGCTCGAGTACTTCGACCAGGCGAACAATCGCCGTTACATCCCCTGGGTCGTCGAGACTTCGGTTGGCGCCGACCGGGTGACACTTGCGGTCCTCGTCAACGCGTACCGCGAGGAAAGCGTTCCGGGCGAGGAAGAAGGGCGTGTCGTACTGGGAATCGATCCCGCTCTCGCACCCGTCAAGGCCGCCGTTTTTCCGTTGACAAAGAAGGACGGCCAACCGGAGATGGCTCACGCCATCGCCAACGGCCTGCGCAAGGAATTCGCGGTGGACTACGATGAATCCGGCAGCATCGGCAAGCGCTATCGCAGACAGGACGAGGTGGGGACGCCGTATTGCATCACGGTCGACAGCGAATCCGGATCCGACAATGCGGTGACCGTGCGCGACCGCGACACACTGGCGCAGGACCGAGTGAGCGCGAGCGACGTGGCCCGGTATCTTCGCGACAAGCTAGCGCGATGATCCTCGAGCGTCTGCGGGAGCGTGCGCAAGCATTCACCCAGGACGTGTCACGAGAAGGCTACCTGGCGTATTCCGGGCACAAGCACGAGGCGGCATTGCAGGCGATATACGCCCGCTACGAAGAACTGTTCAGCGATGAAACGCTGAGCGGCTGCATCGACCGTTTTCGCAGCTCGCCAGTCGGGTCCGAGGAGGCGCGCGCGGCGCGCATGATGCTCGAATGGCAGCTCGAATCGCGCATCGGCCACGACCTCGCGGGCCTTGACGAGCGTGAAGTCTCGCTCGAGAACGAGGCGGTGGTTCGGCTTGCGGATGGACGCGTCGTTCCATACCAGCGCGCGGCCATCGAGATTGCCAACAGCAGCGACGCCGCGGAACGGGACGCGATAGATGTCGCGCGCGCCCGTATCGTTGCGGAGAAGTTCGCTCCACTGCGCGTCGAGCGCCTGCAGCGCGAGATGGATGTCGTCGACCGGCTCGGCATTGCTTCCGGCTACAACGCCACGTTCGAGGCGGTCAGCGGGATCTCGCTGAGTAAACTCGCTGGCGAATGCGAGAAATTTCTTCGCGATACGGAGGCAATGTGGAGCTCAGTGCTCGCTGAGCGGCTCAGAGCATTCGGGATCTCGCCCGGAGAGGCTACCCGCGCAGACTCGCTCGCGCTGTTCAGGCTTAGTCAGTTCGATGATGCCTTTCCCGAATCCGCGATGGAAAGCGTCGTCCGCCGAAACTGCGCGGATATGGGACTGGACTCCGTCGCGGCGGGTCACATCACCTTTGACATAGGCGACCGGCCCGGCAAGCGGCCGCGCGCATTCTGTTCTCCTGTGCGCGTGCCCGAAGAAGTGTATCTGGTACTTCGGCCGCACGGCGGTCAATCCGACTACGGAACGTTTCTGCACGAGCTCGGTCATGCCCTGCATTTTGGAAACGTGCGCGCCGACTATCCGTTCGAATACCGGTGGTTGGGCGACAACTCGGTGACCGAGGGCTACGCCATGCTCTTCGATCACCGAATGAAGCAGCGCGAATGGTTGTTGCGTTATACCGGACTCGATCGCAAACGCAGCAGCGTGTTCCTGCGCCTGGCTGGTTTCGAGGAGTTGCACTTCGTGCGCCGATACTGCGCCAAGCTTCTGTACGAGATACAGGTGTACGGCGGCAACGCGAACTGGACATCACTCCCCGACACTTACGTCGAGATACTCGCACACGCTACCGGCTTCCGCTACCGGGCAGCGGATGCGTTCATGGATCTCGATTCCCGTTTCTATTCCACCAGGTATCTGCGAGCGTGGCAGCTTCAGGCGCTCCTCGAAGAGGGTCTCGTGAATCGATTCAATGAGGATTGGTGGCGAAATCCGGCAGCCGGTCCGTGGATCGCCAACGAGCTTTTCGCGGAAGGACAGCGCGAGTCTGCCAACGAGCTCGCAAAGCGCGTGGCGGGGGTGGATATATCTTTTCAATCGCTCACGCTGCGAATAGAGACGCTGCTGTCCTCCTGACAGCCGACGCGGTCGCCGTGCCGCACTGTGGCGCGCGCTGGCGCGAGCTGGCGCGCTGTGCAGTTCCGCGACCCGGCACGAGGCACGGATAATTCCTCCCGCCAACTGGCCGTTGCCGGGCGTGGATCGTTAGATTTCGCGCATGGCGCAGACTGATAGAACCCTTCAGGAGACGACCACTTCGCTCTCCTCCGCGGAGGTGCTTGCCGCAGCCAAGCGCTTCTTCGCCCGGCGCAACTCCATCTACACGGCGTTCCTGGACATGGAAGGGCCGACCTTCGTGTCGCTGCGAGGAATGGGTGGCGAAGAAGTCGTCATCGGCGTCATGACGAGGGACGGCGTGACCGTGGTGTCCGGATCGACTTACATGTTCGACCAGCAGGTCGCGCGCTTCCTCTCGATGCTGCCTCCAGCAACCGCCGCGAGCGTTGGGACTCCGCCCGCGCAGTTACCGGCCTCGTCCGAGGTGATGGCGTGAGCGCGACATTCGCGAATTCGCTCCGTGCGCGTCGCGGCGTCGTTACCATCGGTGAAACTACGAGCGGAGCGGTGGTCAGGTTTCGTGTAGAGGTTCCGTCGGTGTGGGACGTCGTTCGAGTCGACGCCAGTGCTACGGATTCGGTTAGGACCGCAAAGGTCTACGCACTGAATGCTCTCGTGCCGGATGCGTTGTTTCCCGACGAGTTCTCCGTGAAGCTCGACGGCGCCGAGATATTCGACGAGTCCACATCGCTGGCGAACGCGGGTGTGGTGGACGGATCGACACTGCTCGTCGCGCATCGGAGACGACGCCCGGTCAGGTAGCACGACCGGCTGGCGGCGCCGGCTTGGCGGCACGCCCTTAGTTTAGAGCATGCATCGCACAGCCTTTGTATCGCATTCGGATTGCGGACGGCACGACACGGGTTGGGGTCATCCCGAGCACGTCGGCCGGCTGGTCGCCATCATGCGCGCTCTGCGTAACGACTACGAGCTCTTTCAGCAGCTGGAGCACGTCCAGGGACGCCACGCGACGATTGACGAACTCGCGCTTGTGCACGACCGCGCGTACATCGAGTCGATACAGCGCATCTGTGAGGCGGGAGGCGGTCGCCTCGACGTGGATACTGTCGCGAGTGAGGGTTCGTGGGATGCCGCTACCGCGGCGGCGGGGTGCGTGCTCGACGCTGTGGACATGGCGATCGACGGTCGCGCGACGCGGAGCTTCTGTGGCGTCAGGCCGCCCGGCCACCACGCATTGCGCGACAGGTCCATGGGTTTCTGCATCTTCGGCAGCGTTGCACTCGGCGCAGCTTACGCGCGCTCCACGCACGGACTGGATCGGGTGCTCGTGGTCGACTGGGACGTTCACCACGGCAATGGCACCCAGGCCCTCCTCCAGGACGACGCGGGCGTGCGATTCCTGTCGATGCATCAGTGGCCATTCTATCCGGGAACGGGTGCGGCGGACGATCGTGGCCCCCACGACAACGTCCGCAACGTCCCGATGGCTGGTGGATTGGAGCCCGCGCAATATGTTGGTGCTTTCGAACGAGCGTTCGAGAGGTTGACGACCGACTTCGAGCCGCAGCTCGTGCTGATATCGGCAGGTTTCGATTGCCTGGCTGGCGATGCGATTGGTGGATTCACGCTCGAGATGGACGACATCGACCGGCTCACCCGTTTCGTAACGGCGTATGCGGAGCGTACATGCGGAGGGAGGGTGGTCAGTGCGCTCGAGGGTGGCTACACACCGGCGCGGTTGGCTGAGGCGGTTGTGGTACACCTCCGCGCACTCGCCGGCCTGCTCGCAGCTGGATAGCTTTCGAGTGATGGCGGAAGCGAATCGGACCCGACCGGCGCCAGCCGTATTGCGTTTGGTGCAGATGGCGATAATCGATCGCTGGCGAGCCACGGGAGAAGATCTCTACCGCGAGGTCGCTCGGCTTGCCGACATCGAGAGCGGCCAGGAGATCGTCGTCGCGGGTTGTGGCCGCGGTGTGACGACGGAATGGCTGGCGCGGAGGACGGGCGCGTCGGTCACGGGAGTCGATGCGGACGACGAGGACATCGCGCAGGCTGAAGAGCATGCGCGTGAGGCCAGCCTGGCGCTCAGCTACCAGCACTCGGAACTGGATGATCTCCCGTACGAGAGCGATGTGTTCGACGCTGCCATCGGGGAACCCGAGATTGCCGGCGCGTCGAGTACGGGGAAAGCAGTCGCCGAACTCGCGCGCGTCACCAAACCGATGGGCGCGGTAGTTCTGCTGCAGCTTACGTGGAGTTCGGAATTGCCAGCGTCGCGTCGCGAGCTGGTCGTCGAGCGGCTAGGCATGCGGCCGCGAATGCTCGTCGAGTGGAAGCAGATGTTGCGTGACGCCGGCGTTGTCGACATACAGGTGAAGGATTGGACCAACGAATGCGACGACGAGCTGGCATCTGCGAGCGGCATGTCAACGCCTCATCTCAACTGGCAGGGGAAACTTCAGGTGATGGGTCGCGCGCTTCGTCGATCAGGTTGGGCTGAGGCAAGGCAGGCGCTCGTCCGTGAGACGGAGCTGTTGCGCGATCTGTCCCGTGAACGATCGATGAATTTTTCGATCATCAAGGGCGTGAAGTGGCCGCACGCTCTGCCACTGCAGGCTGGAACGAATGGCTAGCGGCAAGGGAGACGGTCTTCGCTTCTTTGCAGTGATGGACGCGGACGGCGTCGATCAGCAGTTGCTCGCGACGCAGCATGTGACGCTGGTAACGTATCGCGATCTCGCCGCGGTCGTCGCACCCGCGCCTTACGTGCGGGCGAAACCGAGCGACGCAGACCTGGCGGAATATCTCCGCGTGCTGGATGCGCTCCATGTTCACGGTCCGTTCATTCCAGCGCCGGCTGGAACGGTGTTTCGTGACGAATCGGTGCTGTTGCGGTGGCTCGACGTGCACTACGCGAAGCTGCACGAGGCGCTTGGCATCATCGAGCGTCGCGAAGATGGTCGCGCACCGTACGAGTACGTCCGCATGGAACTGGGAGCCTGACGGGATGTTCTGTCCTGGATGCGGCTCGTGGAACCGCGGGACTGCCGCCCGATGCACGCGTTGCGATGCCACGCTGCCGGCGGTCTCGGGTCGGGAGGAACGGCCGGACGCCGACATAACATCGCTCCGTCACGTCATCGGCGGTCGCTACAGCGTCTCGCATCGAATTGGCGATGGTGGAATGGCGACGGTGTATTACGCGATGCACACCGCCCTCGACCGTCCCGTCGTACTCAAGGTGCTGCATCCCCACCTGGCGCGCGACGCCGACATGCGCGAGCGATTCCGGCGCGAGGCCGAGACAGCCGCGCAGCTGGTCCATCCGCACATCTGCAACATCATCGATTTCGGTATGACCGAACGGCATGTGTATACGGTCATGCCGTACATGTCCCGTGGAACGCTGGGGGATCGCATCTCGGGCCGGCGATCGTTGCCGCCGGAACGTGTGGCGGCAGTGTGCGCGCAGGTAGCGAGCGCGCTCGACTACGCGCACCGGCACGGGGTAGTGCATCGGGACATCAAGCCGGACAACGTGCTCTTCGACGAGGACGAGCACGCCGTCGTCACTGACTTCGGAATTGCGACTGCGCACTTCCGCGGACGGATGACCGGGACGGGTCATGTCATGGGGACCCCGCACTACATGTCGCCCGAACAGGCACGCGGCCGACTGCTGGATGGTCGCAGCGATCTGTACACGCTCGGAATTGTCATGTACGAAACGCTCGTCGGTTTCGTGCCGTTCGACGGTGCGGACATCTACTCGATAACGTCCAAACATCTTGAAGAGATTCCGGTCGCGCCCGACATCGTCGATTCGCGGGTACCGCAGGCGCTCTCCAACGTGGTCATGCGATGCCTCGCGAAGAATCCCGCAGCGCGGTATCAACGGGGAAATGAGGTCGCAGACGCGTTGATCCAGTATCTGGCGCAGATTGGCGCGCCGAATCCGGAGAAGCGCAATGGCTGGTTCTCTCGAAGCCTGCCGTCGTTCGTTACTTCGTCATGAAGGTCAGTTGGGAACGAGTTTCACTTCATACCAGCATGCCGTTCGTCATTGCACGCTGGGAATATGCTGGCCACGATAACGTTATCGTCTGCATCACCGAGGATGGCCTCAGCGGTATGGGCGAGGCCGCACCCAACCGCTATTACAACGAGTCGGCGGACACCGTAGTCGCCGCACTTGAGTGCTATCGGCCGATCGTCGAAAAGGGCAGGTACTGGTCCCTTGAAGCGCTCGACTCCGCGCTGGCGCGCGCGGCCGCTGGCAATGCGTCTGCGCGCGCCGCCGTGAGCTCGGCTCTGCACGACCTCTACGCACAGAAGCTCGGCATTCCGCTGCATCGGATGTGGGGGCTTAGTCCGGATGCGACACCGCTATCGAGTTTCACGATAGCCATCGATGACGCGGACGGTCTCAGGCGACGCGTTGCGGCCGCGGCGCAATATCCCATCCTCAAGATCAAGCTTGGCACCGCGCGGGATGAGGAAATCGTCCGGACAGTTCGCGAGGCGGCACCGGACAAGGTTCTTCGTGTCGACGCAAATGCCGCGTGGACGCCAGGAGAAGCCGTGGAACGATCAGCGATGCTTCGCGACAACGCGGTGGAATCGCTGGAACAGCCCGTCGCGGCGGAGGACATCGAGGGGATGCGCTTCGTGCGCGAGCGGTGCGGCATGCCGGTGATCGCGGACGAGTCGTGTCGCGTGGCACACGACGTCCCGCGACTCGCCGGTGCGTGTGACGGCATCAATCTCAAGCTCGCCAAGTGCGGAAGTCTCCGCGAAGCAATTCGAATGATCCACACCGCGCGCGCGCACGACATGACTGTCATGGCTGGCTGCATGATCGAGACGTCACTGGGAATTTCCGCGATCGCGCAGGTTGCACCACTGCTCGACAGCGCCGACTTCGACGGTGCGACGCTGCTGGCTGATGATCCGTTTCAGGGCGTCACGATCCACGGAGGTCGCGTGACTCTGCTGGATGCGCCGGGCTTGGGCGTGACGAGGCGGCCGCCAGCGTGACGGAGTCGGCGCGCCGGCTCGTCGAGGTCGCGCTGCCGGTCCCGCTCTTTCAGACGTTCGTCTACTCGCTCGATGGAGAGTACGATCATGAGGCGCGAGTCGGGAGCCGCGTCCTCGTTCCATTTCGCAAGCGACAGGAAATCGGGATCGTCGTCGCGCTCGACGCTGCTCCGCCAGCGCGCGGCGTCATCAAGGCAGTGTCGGCGATTCCCGATGCCGGGCCTGCGCTCGACGAGTCACTGCTGGATCTCTCGCGGTGGATCTCGGAGTATTATGTGGTGCCGATCGGTATCGTCATGCGAACGGTGCTCCCGGCACTGCTCACTGGCGCGTCGCAACCGCAGCCGTCCGTCAAGACGCGTCGTGTCGTGCGCATTCGCGACGACATCCCGACGCTGCTTCAGCGCGAGAAGGCCTTCGCGCGGGCGCCGCAGCAGCGTGCGCTATTCGAGCTGATCGAATCCGTCGGCGGTGCTACAAGTGTGGATCACCTTCTCGAGCAATTGCAGTTCTCGCCATCTGTCCTCAAGGCGCTGGAGAAGCGGGCACTGATCACGATCGAGCGCGAGCGCGTGGAGCGTGATCCGTTCTCCACCCGCGTCGGGCGTAGGGAACCGCGTCACGCTCCAACTGCGGAACAGGTCGCCGCAATCGAGCGGATGAAAGCCGGCCGCGCTGGCGAGGTATTTCTCCTGCACGGCGTTACTGGAAGCGGCAAGACTCTGGTTTACATCGAGCTGCTGCGCGAGATAGTCGAGCGTCGTGGCAAGACTGCGATAGTGCTCGTGCCGGAAATCGCTCTCACACCGCAGACGGTCGATCGCTTCCGTGCCGTCTTTGGCGACGACGTTGCCGTTCTGCACAGCGCCCTGAGCGATGGCGAGCGATACGATGCATGGTTGGCGCTCAAGCGCGGCGAAAAGCGTATCGCCGTCGGTGCGCGTTCCGCGGTTTTCGCACCGCTCGGCAATATCGGGGCGATAATAGTCGACGAGGAGCACGAGTCCAGCTACAAGCAGGGCGAAAGCCCTCGTTATCATGCTCGTGAGGCGGCCATCGTGCGCGCTACACAGGAGGGCGCGATAGTCGTGCTTGGGAGCGCAACTCCTTCGCTCGAAAGCTGGACCAATGCGACCGCAGGGAAATACACGCTGATCGAACTTCCGGATCGTGTTGGTGGTGCGTCGCTTCCAACCATCGACGTCGTCGATCTGCGCAGGAACGCCAGAAACCCCGCACCGGTCGCTGGCGAGGACGAGTATCAGCGCATAATCACCGCGCCGCTCGACGCGGCCCTTCACCAACGACTCGAGCGTGGCGAGCAGAGCATACTGCTGCTCAATCGGCGCGGCTATTCAGCCTTCGTGCAGTGTGAGAATTGTGGCAATGTCGCGACGTGTCCGAACTGCAGCATCACGCTGACGTACCACCGCTCACCGGAGCGGCTTGTATGTCATTATTGCATGCATCAGGAGGAGCCGCAACGCGCATGCGCAAGGTGCGGCGGCGTAACGCTGCGTCGGCGCGGGTTGGGCACTCAACAGGTCGAGCGGCTTGTCTGCGAGCGATTTCCCGCGGCGCGCGTGGCGCGCATGGACGTCGACACGACATCGGGCAAGTGGGCTCATGCGGAGATCCTGGATCGCGTCGGCAACGGCGAAGTCGACATCCTCCTGGGAACACAGATGATAGCCAAGGGTCTCGACTTCCCGAATGTCACGCTGGTCGGAGTAATCGACGCTGACGTGGGGATCAACCTGCCCGACTTCCGTGCAAGCGAGCGCTGCTTTCAACTGCTCAGCCAGGTGGCTGGACGCTCGGGGCGTGGTACCAAGGGCGGCGAAGTGCTGATCCAGACCCGGGTGCCGACGCATCACGCGGTCAGGTACGCAGTCAGTCACGACTATCTGTCGTTCGTTCGAGAGGAGCTGGAGGGGCGAGTCAACCCGGCCTATCCCCCATACAATCGGCTGGCGAATATCGTTTTCAGCGGCACGACGGAATCAAGCGTCGCTGACCTTGCGATAGCCGGCTCCGCCTGGCTCCGCCGGCTCGTGCGTGCTCACGAGAGCGTGGGAACCACAGTCATCGGTCCCGCGCCATCTGCTGTGGAGCGCATCAAGTCACGCTGGCGCTGGCACGTCCTTCTCAAGAGCGAACATCCGCACGAGCTTACGCGGATCGGCCGTTACTTCATGGAACGATTTGCCATCCCCGCACGCGACGCCTTGCGCATCACATTCGACCGCGATCCGGTGTCACTGCTGTGACTGGGTGGCGATCATCCGCCAACGGCGATTGTCCTCGGGCTCACCCGGTGCGACCTTTCTAGCAATGAACGAGACCACTGAACGTTTCTTCCGTGAGATTGCCGATCGGGTCGGCTACGATCAGGTAGCGGAGCTGTACCTCTTCCCGGTGATCCGCCAGTCCGGCGTCGAGGCGGCGGTCGCCGTCGTCGCGGCATACCCGGATCCCACCGTCGAATCGCACGCTCCGCGCCACGTCGTCTACTCGGCGAGCTATCGCTCGACAGTGAAGGGGACCGATCGCGGAAAGTGGTCCGTCGATGTCGTGGCGGAAGCGGACGCGCCGCTGATAACAATCGAGCAGGTGGTTCGCGGCGTCGTTCAGCGAAGCGGCGAGCAATTTCAGCCGGAACGCATCAGCGGCGCAGAGTTCAGGGCTATTGTACCAGCGCCAGAAGTCGTGCAATCGGAACCGGCTTGATCATTACGCCAGTGCAGCCTGCGTCGATGCATCGCTGCCGGACTTCATCGTCATCGTGGCCCGTAAGGGCGATGGTTTGCGGAGGCATCTGATCTTCCGCGCGCAACCGCGCCAGAACATCCAGGCCGTCGCCGTCGGCAAGCGTCAGATCCAGGAGCATCAAGTCCGGCCGCATCTCGGACGCGGCATCGATTGCAGCGCGTACGCTTCCTGCGACCGATACCTCACAGCCACGCTCTTCGAATAGAATACGAAGAGCACCCGCGGTCAGCTCGCTGTCCTCAACTATGAGAATGCGCGTGGTCGGCCCTCGGGATCGTGAATATGAAACGCGACCCTTCATCAGGCTTGCTGTCGATCCAGATGCGGCCACCGTGGAGCTCAACGAGCCGGCGAGCGATTGTGAGGCCAAGCCCCGTTCCATGATGCTGGCGAGAGGCCGACGAGTCCACCTGCGCAAATTCGTCAAAAACCAGCTGCTGATGCTCGGGCGCTATCCCAATCCCGTCGTCCCCGACCTCGATGAAGTGGACCGGACGCCCGTTGTCTTCGGCGCACCACGCGCGAACCCAGATGTGACCGCCGACAGGTGTGAAATCGATCGCATTGCCAATGAGATTGTTCAGGACGTGCGTGACCTTCTCGCGATCGGCGATCATTGGCGGCAACGACTCCGGCATTTCCGTCGCGACAGCAAGAGAGCGCCTGCGCGCGACGGCTTCATTGATTGCGCTCACCTGCCGAACAACATCACCTAATTCGAATTCTGTACGTACAAGGCGAAGCCGATTGGCTGTTGCCTTGGCGTACGTGAGAATTTCGCCGACCATGTCCAGCAATTGGCGGCCCCCCGAAATCACCCCTGCCACGCTTTCGAGCTGACGTGGTGTCATCTCTCCGAGGATTCCATCGCGCAGGATCTCAGCGTGCGTAATGATCGCTGTGAGCGGCGTGCGGAGATCGTGCGAGATGTTCGACAGGAACTGCGTCTTGAGCGCGTCGCGCGAGTGAAGCTCAGCGAGTTCGCGGCGCGCGTCCTGCAGTTCGGCCTCGAGCGCCGCGGCACGGGCATCGAGTGCGATCGCGGAATCAGTCACGGGCATATGCGGGAAAGGTAAACTGTGGCCGCTGGTGCCTCAACCAACAGTGCTCTCGACCTCGTCGACAAGCTGTTGCCGCCGCAGCAGCGACCAGTATCGCCCTTCCGCCGCAAGCAGCTCCGAATGGCTGCCTCGTTCGACAATCATGCCATCGTCGAGAACCAGAATCATCGCGGCATCGCGCAATGCGCTCGCCCGGTGCGACGCAATGACCGCGGTTCGCGCGGCCAGGGCAGTCCGCAGTCCGCGCAGGATCTCGGCCTCGGTGTGGGTGTCGACCGCCGAAAGTGCGTCGTCCAGGAGGACGATTGCAGGCTTCCGAGCCAGCGCGCGAGCCAGGGTCGCGCGTTGTTTCTGGCCGCCCGAAAGATTGATTCCACGCTCGCCGAGAACCGTGTCGTAACCGTCGGGAAACGCGGAGATGGCCTCATCCAGTTGCGCGGTTCTGGCCGCATCCCGCCACGCCTCGGGATCGTCCCCACTACCGAGTCCGTACGCCAGGTTCGCCGCTATCGTGTCGCTGAACAGCAAACTCTCCTGCGGGACATAGCCGATCTCGCGCCTCAGCTCATCCAGTGGCACTCGTTGAATCGGCACGCCGTCGATCAGGACCTCTCCCTTCTGCGGATCGTAGACGCGGGCGATGAGGTCGATCAGCGCGCTCTTCCCACTTCCGGTGGCGCCCACCACACCCGCGGTCGCGCCTGATGGTATCAGAAAGTTGACCCCCCTGAGCACCCAGCGCGGTTCATCGGCGCCAGTCGTCGGGAAGTGAAAGCTCACATCGCGAAATTCGATCGAGCGGCCAGCTGTTGATGGCGGGAGATGCAGCACCGGCTCCATGGTCACGATTCGCGGTGCCTCATCCAGAATCTGGACCAGACGGCGCATCGATGCGTCGCCACGCTGAAAGAGGTTGATCACCCAGCCGAGCGCGATGAGCGGCCATGTGAGCATCGTGAGATACATCCCGAATGCAACGAAGGCGCCAATGGAAATCACCCCGCGCAGCGCAAGAACACCGCCGGCGCCAAGAACGATCACGGCGCCAGCCCCCGCCAGCAGCGAGAACAGGGGGTGCATGACGCCCCACAGTCGCACCAGCGCCATGTTGCGAACGAGATATTCCTCGTTCAGCGCGCCAAAGTGGGCAATCTCGGAATCTTCCTGACGGTAAGCACGCACAATTCTCACTCCAGTGAGATTTTCCTGCGCGTGTGTTGTAAGCGTGGAGAAGTGTTCCTGCACTGACTCGAACCGAATGTGAATCAATTTCGCCAGCCGCACGCTGATGATCGGCAGGAGTATCATCGGGCACAGGGCGAGCAGCGTCAGTCGCGCGTCGATGCGCGACATGAAGTAAAGCGCGAAGATGGCGCCGAATATGGTGTTGGTCAGGTACATGATCGCCGGACCGGCAGTCATGCGCACCGCACTCAGATCGTTTGTGAGCCGCGCCATGATGTCGCCGGTTCGCGTCCTTGTGTAGTAGGACGCATCCAGCGCTTCGAGATGCTCGAACAGATCGTTTCGCAAGTCGTACTCGACCCAGCGGCTCAGACCGTTGAGCCATTCGCGCATCCCGTAGCGCAGCGCGCCGCCGACGATTGCCGTGCCGAAGATCGCGCCACCGAGAAACCACACGGAACGCACCGGCGCGCCTGCTCCGATGGCGTCCAGGGCCTGTTGGAGAAGTTTCGGAATCACAGATGTGATGCCGGCGGCAAGCACGACAAACACAAGCCCTGCAACGAGTTGCACGGCATATGGGCGGAAGTACGGAGTCAGGCGGCGGAGATTTGGAAGCACGGTTGGCACACCGATTGCCCGTCTATCTTGGGATGACCTTCCCAATGCAACTAGAGAGGAGCGTAATGTCAAAATATATCCATCGTGCTCGCGTGTTATTCGCTGCGCCGGCAGCGATCGCCTTGCTGGCCCTTGGCGCCTGCGGTGGCAGCAAGAACGACAGCCTGGCGCAGGACACGACGCTCGCGAGCGACATACAGCTCGCCAACAAGGACTCTGCGGCGCAGCCACAGTTGACCGACGTGCCAGCGACCACCACGCCGGCTCCGGCAGCTGCTGCCAGAAAGCCTGTGACACGGACGCCATCCACTCCATCGCGCCCGACCACGCCGGCTAAGACGACGACCGCGAGCGGGAACACGGTCACGCGGAATACCGGCGCCAAGGAGACTGCGCTTGGCACCATCGCGGCCGGATCCACAATTGCGCTCACTTCGGATTCGCGCGTCTGCACAAATACCAACCAGGTAGGGCAGACGATAACCGGAACCGTTGCGCAATCGGTTGCAGGGTCGAACGGAGCGACGATTCCCGCAGGCGCGAAGGTCGCGCTGGAGATCACCAAGCTCAAGCGCAGCGAGAACGTGAAGGACAACATCGAGATGGATTTCCGCGTCAAGTCGGTCAGCTTCGGCGGGCGCACCTATCCGGTGACAGCCACCGTGGCCTCGGCGCAGGTTGATCGCGTCAAGAACCAGCCGAGCAGCAAGGACGTGCAGAAGGTTGCGACCGGTGCTGCCGTGGGTGCGATCGTCGGCCAGATAATCGGTCACAGCACCAAGTCTACGGTCATCGGCGGAGCCGTCGGAGCGGCGGCAGGGGCAGGCACCGCTGCTGCCACATCCAACTATGAGGGCTGCGTTCCCAACGGCGGCAACATAACGGTAAAGCTCGACAACTCGGTTCAGGTTCACAGCTGACTCTTCTCTGCAGGTCGCAGTAAGCAGAAAGCCCCGTTCCAGTCGAACGGGGCTTTTCGTTGGTGGTTGGCCCGCGACGTCGCCCGCACGCCGTTGGCGCGGTAACTTATCCTGCGTGCGTGACCCCAGAGCTACCGAGCAGCGCAATCCGAGAACGGCCGACATCGATCTCGCATCGGCGCGCGAGATTGTAGAGATGATGAACCGCGAAGATGCCGGCGTAGCCGTCGTCGTCGCGGGACAGACTGATGCGATCGCGAGCGCAGTTGAAATTGCCACCGCGACATTCAGAGCGGGTGGGCGACTATTCTACGTTGGGGCCGGCACTTCGGGTCGCCTCGGCGTCCTGGATGCGAGCGAGTGTCCGCCTACATTCGGGACCGATCCGGAGATGGTGCAGGGAATCATCGCGGGCGGATCTGCCGCGCTCACCCGGTCGCAGGAAGGAGCCGAAGACCAACCGGAAACTGGCGCCCGAGCGATGGACGAACGGAACGTCAAGTCGCATGATTTCGTCGTCGGAATCGCGGCGTCGGGAACCACACCCTTCGTCCACGGCGCGCTACACCGCGCGCGCGAACTTGGTGCGCACACCGCAATTGTCGCATGCACTGCGCCGCCTGACTCGCTCCTGGCGGACTGCGATGTGGCGATCGTTACCATAGTGGGACCGGAGGTCGTGACAGGCTCGACCCGACTCAAGGCAGGCACCGCCACCAAGCTCGTACTCAACACGATTACCACGGGCGCGATGATTTTGCTTGGCAAGACGTATGGCAATCTCATGGTGGATATGCGCGCATCCAACGCAAAATTGGCAGATCGCGCCGAGCGAATCGTGATGGAGGTTACGGGAATCTCGCCTGAGAGAGCGCGCGCGCAACTCGCCGCTGCTGGCGGGTTGGTGAAGACGGCGCTCGTCATGCAGATGACCGGCGCAGATCGCTCGGCCGCGGAGCAACTGCTCGCTGACCATGGCGGCTTCGTTCGGCGTGTGATACCAGGCGCTCCTCCTCCCGTCGCGAAATGAGAGATGCGAGCGGAATCTTCGTCGGGTTGATGTCGGGGACATCGCTCGACGGAATATCCGCTGCCGTCGTGCGATTCAACGACACGGGATCGGGTGTCGGACACGAATTACTCGGTTTCACATCCACATCGTACACGGATTCACAGCGCGCACGTCTCGCCAGCGCGATGGTGCGCGGTACCGCCGCCGAATACTGTACACTCAACTTCGAGTTGGGTGAGTGGCTTGCCGACGCCGCAACGGGTGCGATGCAACAGGCCGGTGTGGAGAGAGAAGAGGTGCGTGCCATCGCGTCGCATGGTCAGACGATCTGGCATTCGCCGCGGCAGGCGACATGGCAGATGGGGGAGGCTGCCGTCATCGCCGAACGAACTGGCGTCGATGTGATTTCGGATTTCCGTGTTCGCGATGTGGCTGCAGGCGGAGAGGGCGCGCCTCTCGTTCCGATGGCGGACGCGCTCCTGTATAACGGCGGGGACGAATGGCGGATTCTGCAGAACATCGGGGGAATTGGCAATGTGACGGTTGTTCCACCGTATGGCGACGTCAGTGGAGTTCGCGCATTCGACACTGGACCGGGCGTTGTGCTCATAGACCACCTCGTCCGTCTGCTCTACCCGCATCTGCGATACGACGATCGAGGAACCATTGCAATGTCGGGGCGCGCCCGGTCCGATGTCGTGTCCGCGCTTTTGCAGGATGCCTACTTCATGCAGCAGCCGCCGAAATCCACGGGACGGGAGCATTTTGGGCCCATGTTCGCCGAGAGACTTCGCGAGATGGTTGGACTGGGGGCGCCGAGCGCTGACGTCATAGCCACTGCCGTTGCACTGACGGCCCAGTCTGTGGGCGATGCGGTGCGACGGTTCGTTCCGGAGCCGGCAAATACGATGGTGATCTCGGGAGGCGGCGCGCGCAATGATGCACTGGTCCAGGCGATGCGCGAGGCGATCGCGCCGCGACGGTTGGAAATATTCGACGAACTCTACTACGACGGTGAAGCAAAGGAGGCTGTAGCATTCGCGTTGCTTGGCATGCTTCACATCGCGCGACGGCCCGGCAATGTTATCGGAGCCACCGCCGCACGCGGTCCGAGAGTCCTGGGGAAGTTGACTCCCGCTTTGTAGCCGGAGACGGCTCGTCGGGTTGGTTTGGATCGGCCGGTTCAAACCGCGCCGCAACAACCGTGATGTTGTCGTGACCGCCGCGCGCGTTTGCAAAGGCTACGAGCCGCTCGCAGACCGTCTCCATGTTATCGTCGGCAAGTGCGATTCGTGCCATGTCGGCCGGCCCCACCAGATTCGAAAGGCCATCGCTGCATAACACGAGAACGTCGCCGACTTCGGCGTGTTCCCTGTACACGTCTGGAGCGACCGTAGGCTCGGAGCCAAGCGCCTGGAGGATGATGTTGCGGCGGTCGCTGTGCGCGGCCTCACCTTCGGTCATCTCTCCCGCATCGATCAGTCGTTGAATGAGAGACTGGTCCTTCGTGATCTGACGGGCCACTCCGCCGCGAACGAGATAAGCGCGACTATCGCCGACCTGCGCGATCGAGATGGTCGAGTCATATACGAGTGCCAGCGTTGCGGTGGTCGCCATGCCTCGATGCTGCGGGTTCCCCGAGGAATAGGTGAAGATCACGTGATTCGCCGCCGTGATTGCAGCCTTCAGTGCGGCGTCGACGCCGCCGGGTGTATGGGGCCAGTCGGATTCATATTTGCGGCGCAGTTCGATGAACATCGTATCAGTCGCCATCAGGCTTGCGATCTCTCCTGAGGCGGCGCCGCCGACGCCGTCAGCGACGACCAGCAGGGCGGGTGTATGCGGGACAGTTATCGTGGTCGTGGTCCCTTTCATGACAACTGCATCCCGCCCGAGTGCGGCTACCAGATAGGAGTCCTCGTTGAGGGTCCGCACGCGGCCGACATCGGTTCGGCCGCCGGCGACGACAACAAGGCGCCGGGCGGGCTCTGCAGATGGGGGAACATCGCGTTCTGGCATCCGGAAGAATACACCCAGAGATGCTGACCGTCACTGGCTGTGCTACTAGCTTATGTGTCATGTCCCCCCGTTCCACTATACAGAGCCATGTTTTTTTCGGGCTGACGCTGATGGCCGCTGCGCTCGGAGCCGCCTGCGCCGGTAGACCCGCTCCTGCGACCGCGCCGGGACCGGAGTCGCGTCGCGCGCCACGTGGCGCCGCGGCGCCCGCCGGCGGATCGATCGAGCGGGCGCCGCTCCCACCTGCCAATCCCAACCTTCCACCGGTTCCACCGGTCGACGGACCGCTGGACATAAGGGTCGTTTATCCAACGCGCAACGCTCTGGTCGCTTCGCGCGATTCGAACTTCATATTCGGAACCATCGGCAGCGGCACCGCAGGTCTCACGATAAATGGCGAGCTGGTTCCCGTGTGGCCAAACGGTGCATTCATGGGCTGGATCCCCAACCCGTCGCCAGAGTCACAGTGGTACGATCTCGAAGCGTATACTCGGACCGATACTGCGCGGTTGCGATATCCGGTGCGTACGCGTGCGGGACTCGCTCTGCTGGGTCCGCGTCCGCCGGTCGTACCGGCGGTAACGCGATTCGAACCGCCGATAGCCGCGACCCTGCACGACGATTCGCTGGACCGTACAGTGAGTGACACGGACAACATCATTATTGGGCGGCCGACACCGACCGGCGATTACAAGTGGTTCCTGCTGCCGGGCACGGCCGTTCGCGTCGTCGAATATCGTGACGACATGGCACGCGTGCAGCTCGATTCGGGTCAGGACATCTGGGTGGCGCGACGCGATGTGAAGCCGCTTGCATCGTCGGTGAAACCGCAGACTCTCGAGGTAACGAGTGCGAGGTTCGTGACGTCGGGCGCAACGGTGGACCTGGATCTTCACATCGAATCGCCACCGGCTTACGTGATTGCCGAGAGCGAACGGGAACTCACACTCACTCTCTACAACACCACCGCGCCGGCGACCTTTCCTCCGATCGCGGATTCACTGATCGAGAGCGCGACACAATCGCGGGAACGGGAGCGCACCATCTACCATTTGGTTCTCTCGCGCCCGTTGTACGGCTATCTCGCGACCTACGCCAATGGCGTCTTCAGGCTCGCGATTCGTCGCCCTCCGGTAGTGGATCCGGCCGAGCCACTTCGCGGGATGACGATTGTCGTTGACCCGGGGCATCCGCCAATTGGCGCGACCGGACCGACGGGTCTCTGGGAGCCCGTCGCCACGCTGGCAGTGGGTTTGCGTATCGAGCAGCTTCTGAAAGTGCGCGGGGCGAACGTAGTAATGACACGCACGAATGCTGATCCGGTCGGACTGGGCGACCGCCCCATCATGGCGCGTCGCGCGAACGCCAACGCTTTTATCTCGATCCACCTCAACGCCGACGCAGACGGCCAGAATCCCTTCCGGGACAACGGCACAGGGACGTACTATTTTCATCCGCAGTCGATGGCGTTCGCGCGAATAATTCAGGACGCTCTGGTCCCGAAGTTGGGATTGCGTGACCGCGGCATCTTCTATCAGAACCTTGCCGTATGTCGCCCGACATGGTTTCCAGCGGTGCTCGCCGAGGGCTTGTTCATCATAATGCCGGACCAGGAGGCTGCCATCAGGACGCCAGAGTATCAGGACGCGTACGCGCGCGGCATAGTTGACGGCCTGGAGAAGTACTTCGCCACGTTTGCTCGTTAGGATGTCACCGTCCCCTCGCCGGAACAGAATCGCTCGTTGCCTGCTTGTCGGCATCCTTGCCAGTCTCCCGGTCGTCGCAATAGGACCCGGGGTGAGGATCGCACACGCTCAGGTGCCGGCGAACGAGCACTGGAAGACTATCTCCACACAACACTTCAGAGTTCACTTTACAGCCCCGCTCGAGAGCCAGGCGCGTCACGCGGCGTCTGTCGCGGAGCGCGCGTATGCAAACCTCGCCACCGAGCTGGTGACCCCGCGCGGACTCGTCGACATAGTTCTCAGCGATGGCACCGACGCGTCGAACGGTTCTGCGACTGTAATCCCGCGACCGAGCATCGTCATGTTTGCGCGTCCGCCTGTGGATGAGCCGTCGCTCGAGAGTTACGACGACTGGACTGTCCTCGTGCTGCAGCATGAGCTGACGCACATATTTCACCTGGATCGAAGTCGCGGCTGGTGGCGTACTGCGCAATCGGTCTTCGGGCGGAATCCAGTGTTGTTCCCCAATTATTACACGCCTTCGTGGTTGACTGAAGGTCTGGCCGTATACTACGAATCGCGATTTACGAGCGGCGGCCGGCTTCATGGCAGCTTCGAGGCGGCTGTCGCGCGCTCAGCTGCCATCGACAATCTGATCCCGCCACTTGATCAGCTCTCTCTCGCGACATCACGCTTTCCGTACGGCCAGTCGGTTTATGTGTACGGCTCGTTCGTCTGGGACGATCTCGCGCGCGCTCACGGAGCAGCCTCGATACCCGCGTTCGTCGAACGATCGAGTGGCGAGCCAATTCCGTTTTTCCTCGATTATGAAGCGAAGCAGACATTCGGCGAGTCGTTCACTCATGCGTGGAACCACTGGCGCGATTCTGTAACCGACGCGGAGAAGGATTCCGTGGCACTCGGCCTCGAGTCGCGAGCGACACCGGTAGCCTTCTCCGCAGCGCGCGCCACCGTGATCCCGGACGGCGGAAGGTTCATAATCGAGCCGCGCTGGGTAACGGATTCAACGCTCGTGTATGTCGGCAATGACGGACGCACTAGTCCGGCGCTGTACAGCGTGAAACTCGGTGAAGTCCCGTCGCGTGTCGCGCGTCGAAACTCGCTCGACACCAACGATCCAGCAGGCAAGGGCTCGATTGTATTCTCACAGGGCGACTATATCGACCGGTTTCATGCACGCGGCGATCTGTATTCTTCGTCCGACGGGCACGAGAGGCGGCTCACCGACAATCAGCGGCTGAGCGAGCCGAGCGTTCGCGCCGATGGGACAATTGTCGCTGTGCAAACGGTGCCGAGCACGACGAGGCTCGTTCTCGTGTCGCGTGACGGAAGGCAGATCGTGCCGATCACGACGGCTTCGCTCGATACTCAATGGACGGCGCCGCGCTGGTCGCCTGACGGCACGCGCATCGTCGCGGTCAGGATTGCGGGTGCTCCAAACGAGATCGTCGTGCTCGACAGTACCGGAAAGGTGTTGTTGACTCCGGTGCGCGAACGCGCCGTCGTTCGCTCGCCAACCTGGTTGCCTGACGGACGCGCAATACTCTTCACGTCCGACATTGACGGAGCGGCGCAACTCTCGATCGTGAGTGCGGGCGGGGATTTTCCGGACGAGCGATCGCTGCGTCTTACATCAGAGGCCGGTGGCGTCTATGGCGTGGACGCTGTGAGTGTTCCCGGCGATTCCGTCCGCATCGCCACCACTGCATTGCGGGGCGACGGATACCACGTGCTTGTCTGGACCGTGAGCAAGTCGGCGCTCATCGCGCCTGCAAGTCGGATGGTTTCGGGTGCAGCTCTGGATCGCGCCGTCGCCGCGTCGCGACAGAGCGAAACCGATCCGCGTTGGCGCGTAACCGACG
The DNA here is from genome assembly GCA_036554185.1 of Gemmatimonadaceae bacterium. Lineage (GTDB taxonomy): Bacteria > Gemmatimonadota > Gemmatimonadetes > Gemmatimonadales > Gemmatimonadaceae > Fen-1247. The sequence goes on from DATBNQ010000022.1 coordinate 31,817, forward strand.
ATACGAGCCGCGCGCGTGATTACTCGCCGTGGCGCACGCTCGCGCCGGCGTACTGGTCGCCGACATTTGCGCAGGCAGGCGACGGTCGTGGCAATCTCGTCGGCGCACTCACAGGTGCGTCCGACGTGATCGGGCGGCATTCCTACATCGCGCAGGCCGCCGTGAATCTTCACAATAGCAACGTCGATGCGTCGCTCTCATACGCGTACAGTCGATGGGCCAACCCGATTCTCTCTGTCTCGCTGGAGCAATCGTGGTCCTACTCCAACATCACGAGTGGCGGGAACAAGGTTGGTGACCTCGATCGGCGCAGCCGGTTTGCGAGCCTTCACGCTACATTCGCGCGGCCAAGAGTACGTACGTATTCCGCACTCACCGTAGGAGCGGAGTTCGAAGAGCGGGATTACGGAACGAGCCCGGGTTCGTTGTTGCCGAGACTGGACCCGTTCTTTGCGGAGAGGCATCGCTATCCCACGCTCGTTGCAGCTGCCGTCTTCTCCAACACGCAGCGTCCGACGCTCAGCATATCACCCGAAGATGGCGTGACCGTGACAGGCTCGGTGCGCCAGCGCTGGGAGGAGTCATCCGGCGCATCCGGGCGCAGCGCAGTGATGATAGGATCCGCGTACAAGTCGCTCGAGCTTCCTGGGTTCGCGCATCACGTCATCGCGATGCGTGCGGCCATAGGAGCCGCTGACCGCCGTTCGCCGAGTGAGTATGAGGTCGGTGGGGTGAGCGGGTCATCGATTGAGATTGTCCCGGGAATCACTTTTGGAAGTGCGGCGCGGACATTCCCAGTGCGCGGCTTTGCCGCGGGTGCGGAGACCGGGGTCAACGCGGCGTCGGCGAGCGCGGAATATCGAATTCCTCTTATCGCACCGTCCCGCTCGCTTGGCCTGTTTCCCTTTTTCCTGGATCGCGCATCGCTTGCGCTGTTCAGCGATGCAGCGCGTGCGTCGTGTCCCGTGAATGCGACGCCCGCGTGTTCGGCGTTGTCGAGCGACGGGCCCACGCTTGCGTCGATCGGCGCGGAGCTCAATCTGGACTCGGCGCTGCAGTTCGACGTTCCGTACCGCTTTCGCTTCGGCGTGGCACATCCAGTTCACGGTGCCGGATATGCGGGCGCGTCGACGGTCACCGCCTATGCAACGCTGGGGCTCGGCTTCTAGGGGATTGAGCGCCGCGAATTTGGCACGTGTTTGCAGGCAATCACCGCTTGTTGATTCTGTGCGCGGCGGTGCGGCGCGGCGCGGTCCCCAGCCCGAATGGTGCGTCCCTACGTGGGCTAACCCTTGACGCATCAACGGGTTGACTGAGGGGTATCAGGAGATTAGTCACAATTATGGCGGCAATTTTCCAATGTGGAAGGCCAATGAGGAAAACGGCATCATCACAGATGTTCGTGACCGTGCACTGCTAAGTTGTTGCTATAAAACGAGTTAAAAGCAGACTGGCGCGCAAACACGTATCGGCGTAGTATCACGACCCCTGACCCGATGACCGCAAAAGCCGCGGTTCGGACGGTCTCCAGATGGCAGGTCAGCCGACACGCTTGGTGGTACATTCCGCTTGGCGAACATTCCGCAGAGTTTCAGGTGAGAGAAGAGATGTCAGATGCAACCCCACAGGAGTCGCTGAGCGACGCGCAGCTCAATCAGAACGCACGCACAGTTCTGGCAAAGCGTTATCTGATCAAGGACAGATCGGGAGCTCCGACGGAGCGGCCCGAGGACATGTTCTGGCGTGTCGCGACAACCGTTGCGGAAGCGGATCGTCGGTATGGAGCCAGTGCGGGAGCGGTGCACGCGCTCGCCGAGGAGTTCTACAGGCTGATGACGGAGCGTCGTTTCGAGCCGAACTCGCCGACGCTCATGAACGCGGGCCGGCCGCTGGGTCAGCTTTCTGCGTGCTTTGTGCTACCGGTCGAGGATGCGCTGTCGAATGGCCACAATGGCATTTACGACACGCTTCGGTCGATGGCGCTTATTCATCAGTCTGGGGGCGGCACCGGCTTCTCCTTCTCGCGGTTGCGCGGCAAGGGGTCCATGGTCCGCTCTACGACGGGTGTTGCTTCCGGCCCTGTGTCGTTCATGAAGCTTTACGACGCGTCGACCGACGCGGTGAAGCAGGGTGGCACGCGTCGTGGCGCCAACATGGGTATCCTGCGCGTCGATCACCCGGATATTCTCGACTTCATCACGTGCAAGGAAGACCTGTCACAGATCACCAACTTCAACATCTCGGTTGGCATCACGACGGCCTTCATGAATGCGTTGAAGGCGGGAACGACCTACGATCTGATCGAACCGTCGACGGGCGAGGTGGCTGCCAGGCTCGAGGCGAAGCTGGTATGGGACAAGATGCTCGATGGAGCGTGGCGCACGGGCGAGCCCGGCTGCTTCTTCATCGACGAGGCCGAGCGTTACAATCCGGTTCCGCATCTTGGCGCATACGAGGCGACGAACCCGTGTGTTGTGGGATCGACGCGTCTTGCGACGGATCGCGGGCTTCTGACGATGCGCGAACTGTGCGATAACGTCACCGAGATTCGCGTCGTCACCGATGACCGTGTGGTTGGGATCCGGTCGCGCATCGAAGGTGGTGGCGTTGCTGTCAAGACAAAGCGGGGCACGACGCTGCGCTACGCGGTGCCCGTTTTCAAGACGCGCGACGATACTCCCGTGTTCACGCTCACGACGAAGCACGGGTACCGCATCACGGCGACGGACAATCACAAATTCTTCACGCCTGACGGCCTCGTCGAGTTGAAGGATCTGAAGCCCGGCGATCGCATTCTGCTGCAGTCTGCGGAAGGCGTGTGGAGCACCAACTATTCGCTCCCCGTTTTCGAGCCGACCGATAAGTTCAAGGCTCGCGTGGAGCGCGGCGAAGCGCATCTTCCGACGTACTGGTCGCGCGAGCTTGGACAGCTGTTGGGCTGGGCTGTTGCCGACGGCTGGACGAGTGAAGAGACGCCATCGGGCCGTACGGTACCGAATTATACGGTCGGCCTGGTATTCGGCGGCGACGAACGCGAGCTCGCTGGTGAATTCCGCGCGCGGATCAAGCACTGGACTGGTCTGGAGGGCAATCTCACGGACCGCCCGGGTCACTTTCAGCTCATGTACAAGTCGGGCTTGTACTACTGGTTGCGCTCACTCGGCATCAACGCGCCGGGCGAGGCCAAGCGTGTACCAGCGAGTATCTGGAGCGCGCCACGTGAAGCTGTGATCGGATTCCTGCAGGCGATGTTTACCGCGGACGGTACGGTGAATATCTCAGCGCACCGGAAAACGTGCTCTATCCGTCTAGCCAGTAGTTATCCATTGCTTGCTGAAGAGATTCAGCAACTGCTATTGAATCTCGGCATCGTGTCTCGTCTTTACTTGCGCCGTGACGCGCAAGCGAAATTGATGCCCAATGGCCGCGGCGGAATGAAGGAGTACGAATGTCTTGCGCAGTACGAGCTGATCATCGACAAGGCAAATCGGGATCGGTTTGCGCACGTGATCGGCTTCATTGCGCCAGCAAAGCAGCAGAAGTTCGAGCGTTGGCTGTCATTGAAACAAAAAGTATCTGAGGCTGAATCGTTCGTCACGAGCATCCGTTCAATCGATTCCGCTGGATCCGAGGATGTATACTGCACGACGGAATATCAAACACATTCTATCATTGCAAATGGTTGTGTGACAGCGCAATGTGGCGAGCAGCCATTGCTGCCATACGACGTCTGCAACCTCGGTTCCATCAACATCGGCTACTACGTGAAGGACGGTGCGATGGATTGGGACTCGATGAAGCGCGACATATATCTCGCGACGCGCTTCCTCGATAACATCATTGACGTCAACAAGTATCCGCTTCCCGAGATCGATGCGTTGTCGAAGCGCATTCGTCGCATCGGGTTTGGAGTGATGGGATTCGCCGACGCACTGGTGCGCCTTGGTATTCCCTACGACTCGCCTGAAGGTGTGGACTTCGGTCGCACACTTCAGGAATTTGTCGACACCGAGTCCAAGCGCGAGAGCGAGCGTCTCGCCAACGAGCGCGGGCCGTTCCCCGAATGGGCACGCTCCATCTTCGGACCCGACGAGACGTGCGCACGCGACGCCAACGACAAGCGCATTCGTCCCAAACAGCTGCTCCGCAACTGCAACGTGACGACCGTGGCTCCGACAGGCACGATCTCGATCATCGCGGGTTGCTCGTCTGGAATCGAGCCGCTTTTTGCCGTTGCGTTCATGCGCAATCAGGCCGGCGTAATGATGCCTGACGTGAACGACGACTTTGTCGAAGTCGCGAAGCGCGAGGGCTGGTACTCGGACAGCCTCATCGAGCGCATCGCGAAGGAAGGGCACATCCACTTTGATGAGGTCCCGGAGAAGTGGCGCCGCGTCTTCGTCACAGCGCACGACATCACACCTGAGTGGCACGTTCGCATGCAGGCCGCCTTCCAGGAGCACTGCGATTCCGCGATATCCAAGACGACGAACTTCCCGCACGCAGCGACGCGTGATGATGTTCGCGCGATCTACGAGCTCGCGTACGACCTTAAATGCAAGGGAGTCACGGTTTACCGCGACGGCTCTCGCGACAACCAGGTGCTCTCGACCGGTGCAACGGCACAGGCCAGCGCATCGCGCGATGAAAAGGTCGATCGCCGGGAGATCGGGGAGCTGCAGGGCACCATCGCCGAGATGACGGCAGAGATGGAGCGTGTCAAGCAGGGACTGTATGATGCGGAAGCTGAGAATCTTCAGCGTCGTGTAAAGCGCTCGCGCCCGGATCGCCTGCGCGGGACCACGATCCGCAAGGAAACCCCGCTCGGCACCATGTTCGTCAACATTACCGAAGACGACAAGGGGCAGCCGTTCGAGGTGTTCATCAACCTCGGAAAGGCCGGCGGGGCCGCCATGGCAGACGCGGAGGCGATGGGTCGCATGATCTCCCTCGCGCTGCGATCTGGAATCCCGCTGCGCGAAGTGCATAAGCAGTTGCGCGGAATCAGCTCCGACCGCGCAGTTGGTCTCGGACCGAATAAGGTCCTGTCGGTTCCGGATGCGATCGGCATTGCGCTCGAGGAATGGACGCGCGAGAAGCAGGGGATTCAGCAGGATCTGCTCTCGGCCGCCAACGCGGCTGCTCAGGCACCGCGCGCTACACCCGAAGCGATTCAGGCTGCATCAGACGTCGCCGCAGCGCAGGCTCAGATGCAGATGGGCTTCGAGGTCTACAACAACAGCGACGGCTTCATGCAGACGTGCCCTGATTGCGGATCGCAGTTGGAGCTGGCCGAAGGGTGCGCGAAGTGTCATGTGTGCGGATTTTCGGAATGCGGGTGAGGTAGACTCGAAATCGATCGATACCTCAAGAGGCGACCGGTAGCGCATGCTACCGGTCGCTTTTTTGGTCTCGGGCGCGGCGCCGCCCACCGCTTTACCCGTCCCGAGCAGCAGCCGACACAATCTCCAGGATCGCGCCGTAGCAGCCAAGGTGCGGCGCCGGTCTCTGCTGATAAGGGGTCCTCGCGGTACTTGCTGTTTTGTCTCACGTGGCGATGAGCACGCTTAGTGCACTAGTCCTTGCATAGGCTGGGAGCAGTTATAGCTTAGAAGGTCCATCGAATGCGATGGCCCGAGGAGTTTGCATATGGAAATGCAGCGCGACGCCGGTGTATTCACCCCGTGAGGGATTTGAGGCAAACAAGAAACGCGACCCGCGGGCCACCGGCTGCCCCAAAAACGACAAAAAGTAAGAAATTGCCCGCGAACTCCGAGCCGGACCCCGCTCGCGGAGCCAAATCGCAGAAATCGGCTAAGGGCGGACGCGTTGCGCGTAAATCGGCAAAATCGGCCGATTCACCGGTCGCTACTCTGCAGGATTCCCCGGTAACAGTCGTCGGAATCGGTGCGTCTGCCGGCGGCCTGGAGGCTCTCTCCGAATTCTTTCGGCACGTTCCGGCCAAGACCGGCGTCGCCTACATGATCGTGCAACACCTGAGTCCGACGCACGGAAGCATCCTGGCCGAACTGCTTGCGAAGCACGCGACGATCCCGATTCGCGAGGCTGCCGACGGTGAGCGAATTGCCGTCGATCGCGCCTATGTTATCGCGCCGGACACGAAGATGACTCTCACGGACGGTCATCTCAAGCTTGTGCCGCGCGACCCGAACGTACGTCCACCACTGCCGATCGACGCGCTGTTTCGGTCGCTGGCGGACGTGCAGGAGAGCCGCACGATCGGCGTCATACTTTCGGGAACAGGGTCGGACGGGGCGCTCGGTGTGCGCGCGATCAGGGGCGCGGGCGGCATCACGTTCGTCCAGGATCCCGTGTCTGCGTCATCTCAGGGAATGCCACTCGCGGCGATCGCGACGAATTGTGTCGATGTCGTCGCGACGCCAGCGGAGATTGCCACACAGGTGGCGCGGCTCGGCGATCACCCGTATCTGCGGCCAGACGTCAACGGCGCGCTTGTCTCTGGTGGAAATGGTGCCGCCCCGCACGATGACAACAAGTCGGTCGTAGGATCGGCGACTGTTGCTCAGGCCGATGAAGTTGATGCAGCTCAACCGGCGATCGCCGAAGTGACGAGGATCTCCGCGCTGCTGCGCCGGCGGTTCGGAGTGAATTTCGCTCTTTACAAGATTGGCACTGTCGAGCGGCGAATCCGGCGTCGCATGGCGCTGCGCAAAGTCGAAACGCTCCGCGCGTATGTCGACATGCTGGGCCGCGATGCATCCGAACTCGACACGTTGTACGGTGATCTGCTGATTGGCGTTACGCGATTCTTCCGGGATCCAGACGTCTACGCCGCACTGACTGCCACTATCCTCCCCGCGCTGCTCGAACGACATGCGGAAGCGCGTGGCTCAACCAGGCTCGGCGAGGTGGCTGATGGCGCGCCGCTCAGGGTGTGGATCGCAGGCTGTTCAACCGGAGAAGAAGCCTACTCCATCGCTATCTCCATCGCGGAGCTGCTCGACGCGCATTCACCCGGAATGTCGGTCCAGATCTTCGCGACCGACTTGAGTGCCGCCGCGATCACCGCGGCGCGCGTCGGATTCTATCCCGTTGGCATCGAGGCTGATGTATCTCCGGATCGTCTGCGTCGCTTCTTCACCCGGGAGGAGAGCGGCTATCGCGTAATCAAGGCTGTTCGCGATGTTTGCGTATTTGCCGTACAGAATATCACAGCGGATCCGCCATTCTCGCATCTTGACATGGTCAGTTGCCGAAACGTGCTGATATACCTGCAACCCAGCGCGCATGCGCGACTGCTTGCCGTATTTCACTATGCACTCAAGCAGGGCGGCATACTTCTCCTCGGCACGTCGGAATCTACGGGCACCGCGCCGACTCTGTTCACGCACATCGACAAGAAGCACCGGATATACAGCCGGACACCCGGCGCGGCTCGCGCGCAATATCTGAACATCGCTGCGGCCCAGCCCGAGCGCGGGCCAGGTCCGAATGATTCCCTGCAACCGCCACTGATGTCGTCGACGCACGGCGATGACTCATCACGCGAGTCTGGCCGAACGCCCGCAGTTCCGGACGTGCAGCGCGCGGCGGATCACGTAGTAATTGGCAGCTACGCGCCGGCGGCGGTCGTCGTCGACGATGATCTTCACATTATTCAGTTCCGCGGCCAGACCGGCGCATACATCGAACCGACGGCTGGAACGGCGAGCTTTCACCTCCTGAAGATGGTCAAGCCGGCTTTGACGCGCGAGCTGCGCCGGGCGATAAAGACAGCGCGTGATGAGGCTCGCACGGTGCGGGTGGAACGAGTCTCGTTTCACAACGGTCCGAAACTCAACCATGTAACTCTCGATATAGTCCCATTCCGAGTGGCCGGATCAGCCGCGCAGTATTTCGTTATTTCGTTCGAGGATGCAAGCGGCAAACCCTCTCCGAAAGCGACGCTGCCGTCTTCCGATCTACCCGCAGCAGCTAACGCTACGGGCACCACCAGGTCGGCCAGCGCTGCGCGCCCTGGATTGAGCCCTTCGCGCGCGCGCAAAGACAACGCGCGGGAACTTGGAGAAGCTCGCCAGGAACTCGAGGCGGCGCAGCGACACATACAGGCGATAACAGAGGAGCATGCAGCGGTAATTGAAGAGTATCAGGCCGCCAATGAAGAAATTCAGTCCAGCAATGAGGAACTCCAGAGCACCAACGAAGAGATCGAAACATCAAAGGAAGAGCTGCAATCGCTCAACGAAGAACTGACGACGTTGAACGATGAGCTGCGGGTTAGGAACGCAGACGCTGACCGCCTGAACGACGATCTCCACAACTTGCTGAGCGCGATGCACATTCCGGTGATCATGGTCGGAACGGACCTGCGGATCCGCCGGTTCACCGAGGGTGCCGAGCGACTCGTCAACCTGATTCCGTCGGATGTGGGACGGCCAGTCGGCGACATCCGGTCGAGCATCGACGTCGCCAACTTGGAGGACATGATCCGTCGCGTGATTGAAACCTTGACGCTGACGGAGCTCGAGGTCCGCGACCGCGACGGTCACTGGTACATGATGCACGTGCGGCCGTATCGCACGTCGGAAGCCCGAATCGATGGCGCTGTCATCGTTTTCCACGACATCGATGCCAGAAAGCTCGCGGCGGAGCAGCTGGACGCAGCGCGTCGTTACGCGGAGGCGATAGTTCAGACGGTGCGCGAACCGCTGCTCGTGTTGGATTGGACTCTTCACGGGGTAAGCGCCAACGAGGCATTCTATACCACGTTCGAAACGACTCCGCGGGCAACGATTGGCCACCCGATATTCGAGATCGGCGAGCATTCGTGGGACAACACCCTTCTACGGGAACTGCTTGCGCGCACCGTCGCGACGGGCGAGCCATTCGATAACGTCGAGATTCAAACGAATATCGAACTGGTCGGACAACAGACAATGTGCCTCAGTGGCAGGCGCATCGCCGCGGCGCATAACGGGCCTCCGCTCGTCTTGCTTGCCATGGAGGACATCACCCAACGGAAACGGGCCGAGCTGCGACTGGCGACTGCCAACACGGAACTCTCCATACGGGCGGACGAGCTCGAAGTGACTAGCGATGAGTTGCGTGGAAAGACAGTGGAGGCTGAAGCGAGCAATCGCGCCAAGGCCGATTTTCTTGCCACGATGAGCCACGAGCTGCGGACGCCCTTGAACGCGATTGCAGGTTACACGCAGCTGCTGGACATGGGCATACGTGGTCCCGTGACCGAAGCGCAGCGCGTTGATCTTGCGAGGATTGCGCGGAGTCAGCGGCATCTCATGGGACTCATCAACGAGATTCTCAACTTCGCAAAGCTGGAAGCAGGCACGGTCGCGATCGCCGAGGTCGACGTCAACGTGGACGCAGTACTGGTCGGGGTCACCGAGATGATCGGGCCTCAAATGCACCGCAAGAATCTGCGATACGATGTACGCAGTTCTCTCGGCATCGATAGCTCGACGCTCGCCGTTCGCGGCGATGAGGACAAGATCCGACAGATCATCCTCAACCTTCTTACCAACGCGCTGAAGTTCACTGCCGCCGGCGGCGCTGTCGAAGTGCGATACGATGCCGACGAGTCGGCCGTGTACATCCGCGTAAGGGATACGGGCGTCGGGATTGCTCAGAGTGAGCTCGGCAAGATATTCGAGCCGTTTGTCCAGATCAATCCGCTTTTGACGCGCTCGACGGATGGAGTGGGGCTGGGGCTGGCGATAAGTCGCGCCCTGGCGCGCGCGATGGGCGGCGACGTACTCGCCGAAAGCAGCCTGGGAAGCGGCTCGACGTTCACGCTGACGCTGGGGCGAGCGCAGGCAGCGGTCCACGCCACCGCCTGAGCGATACCTTTCGGCGGCTCTTGACGTATCAATAATCCTTGATACATTCCATGCATGCCGACTCTGACCGCCACCGAATCCCGCACCGATACTGCGCAGGCTGCGCAGATCTTCCAGGCGCTGTCCGACGAGACGCGGCTCGAAATCATAGGGATGCTCGAGTCCGGTGAACGGTGTGTCTGCGAGCTTCAGGACTCTCTGGATGCGGCGCAATCGCGGCTTTCATTCCATCTCAAGGTCTTGAAGGACGCAGGCCTGGTGACTGATCGCCGTGAGGGACGTTGGTCGTACTACAAGCTCAATCGTGATGTGTTCGAACGCGCCGAGATGATTCTCAAGAGCTTGCGGCCACGCGGACGGCGCATCTCGGCTCGCGGTGGCGAGTGCTGTAATTGACGCGATTTTTTTTGCCAAATCAATCAACTTTTATTGATGTGAGGGTGCTACGATGCAGGACGTGACTGATAAGGACCGCCTCCGGGCAACCGTGAAGGAGAGGTACGGGTCCGCGGCGCTGCGCGTCGTCGAAGGGGACACGGCAGCCGCCTGCTGCGGCTCGAGTGGGTGCTGCGGCTCGACGACCGAAGCGTGGGATCCAATCACAGCCGATCTTTATGACGACGGTCAGACCGCAGGCATTCCAGCCGAAGCGTTGCTCGCGTCACTTGGTTGCGGTAATCCCACGGCGTTGGCGCAGTTGAACGCTGGGGAGACGGTACTCGATCTCGGCTCGGGGGGCGGAATCGACGTGTTGCTCTCCGCCAGACGCGTCGGCCCTACCGGAAAGGCTTACGGCCTCGACATGACGGACGAAATGCTTGCGCTCGCAAATGAGAACAAGCAGAAGGCTGGCGCGCAGAATGTCGAATTCCTCAGGGGTGAGATAGAACACATCCCACTCCCCAATGACTCCGTCGATGTCATCATTTCCAACTGCGTGGTCAATCTTTCTGCGGACAAGCGACGGGTGCTCGCTGAATCGTTCCGTGTACTGAAGCCGGGCGGGCGGTTTGCTATTTCGGACGTGGTGGTACGAGGTGACGTGCCCGCGCCGATTCGGAAGAATATGGAACTCTGGATCGGCTGCGTCGCAGGCGCACTCGAAGAGCAGGATTTCCTGTCGCTTCTGCGCGACGTGGGTTTCGAAAATCCGAGCATAGAGCCGACTCGCGTGTACAGGGCCGAAGATGCCGCTGCATTCCTTGCGGGTACCGATCTCGACACGGTGACGTTCGCGCGGGAGATCGACGGGAAGTTCTTCAGCGGGTTCATTCGCGCAACAAAACCGTTGAGTGCGCCGACGGCCGAGCCGTGTTGCGGGCCGGGATGCTGTCCATGAACGATGACGTGCTTTCCGTGCGAACGAGCGGCGCGAATCTCCGTCCGGCAACCGCTGCCGATCTCTCAGGCATTGAAGAGCTCCTCCTCCGCAACAAGCTTCCGTCCGATGGTGTCCGCGAGGCGTCTGAAGACTTCATCGTGGCCGAGATTGACGGGAGCGCTGTTGGCGCAATCGGTCTTGAGGTCTATGGGAACGTCGCGCTGCTGCGATCAGCCGTGGTGAGCGAGAGCCACCGCGGCACCGGATTGGGTGCTCGCCTCGTCAACGGGATTCTCGTCCACGCGCGTGCACGACTGGTTCATTCAGTCTATCTGCTGACAACTACCGCCGAGGATTATTTCCCCCGGTTCGGATTCGCAACGATACCCCGCGCTGAGGTGCCGCCGGAAGTGAAACAATCCGTGGAGTTTCGGGGGGCGTGCCCGGACTCTGCCGTCGTGATGGTGCGCACGCTCGAATCTCGACCCCGCGAGTGAAGCGAGGAACACGCCACTAAACGAAAACGGGGCTCGGCGTGTGCCGGACCCCGTTACGCTGACGGTCCTGGTGATCTAGTTGGGCTTCTTGGGCATGGTCTTGTGTTCCGCCTTGGCCTCCTTGGCCTCGGATGCCGGTCCTTCATGGCCGACCTTTCCAACGAGCTTGCCGTTCATTGCATTGACGTTCACCTCGTCGATCCCTGATCTGCCGGCGGTCTTCATGTCGAATGAATAAATGAGCTTGCCGTTCTCGCGCTCCAGCTCTTCGGACTGCACGGTGGCCTTGGGGAGACGCGCCTTGGCGATCGTGCGTGCCGAGTCGAGGGAGATTTTGGCCTCGCGAGCGAGGTTGGCTGGCACGTCGGACTTTGGGCTCGTTGCCTGGGCGCCCGCCGACGCTACGGCCGCGAAGGTGCCGAGTACGAGCAGCGACGGCATTACGAATGGCTTCATCTACTTCTCCTGGTTGGCTGGGGTTGGTCTTGCTTGCGTGAATGATAGGGCTGTGACCTGTCAGCCCACTTACACGCTGGGTAACATCTACTGATCCGGCGCGATCACCCGTGAACGCTTGGTCTCCGACCGGACAGTCCAGATTGTTATCTTGGAACGTCAGTACCTCGAACTGTATCCCCTGCATCTGCGCTCATGCTTTTTATTGATAATCGCGATATCACCGACGCACGCGTAAACCTTGCGCTCGAAGAGCACGTCCTGCGAAACCGCATGGGGGCCGACGACTATCTGCTGTTCTACATCAACGCGCCGTCAATCATCATCGGGCGGAATCAGAATACCATCGAGGAAGTGAATCCCGGCGTCGTCGCGTCGCGCGGGATAACCGTCGTTCGACGCATTTCCGGCGGCGGTGCCGTGTATCACGATCTCGGCAATCTCAATTTCAGTTTCATGACCCCGTCCGTGCATGGCCGATTCAATCGCTATGAGTCATTCACGCGTCCCGTCGTTGACGTGTTGCACGACCTCGGCGTACCGGCGGAACTTGGTGGGAGAAACGACATCCTGGCGGGCGGTCGGAAGATCTCTGGAAACGCGCAGTTTGCGCGACCGGACAGGATGTTCAGTCATGGAACGCTGCTTTTCGATTCCAATCTTGACGATGTGACGGCGGCGTTGATTCCCAAGGCCGGTAAGGTGGAATCGAAAGGTGTGAAATCAATACGAAGCCGGGTCGCGAATATCTCCGAGTTTCTATCGGAGCCGATAACCGTGATCGAATTGCGCGAGCGGATCATCGAGAAGATTTTCGGGACGCGCGACCGATCGAAGGTGCCGACGCTTGACTTGACCGACGACGACTGGGCTGAGGTCGGCGCGCTGGTAAAGCGAAAGTACGGTTCATGGGACTGGAACTATGGCGAGAATCCACGTTGCAATGTGCAGCGGTCACATCGTTTTCCAGCGGGCGAGATCGACGTGCGCGTGAATGTCGAAGGGGGCCGCGTCGCTGGAGTTCGCATCTTTGGCGACTTCATGGGCCGCGAGGACGTCTCCGAGCTGGAAACGCTCATGACTGGGCTGCCGTACGACCACGAATCTATTTCTGTCGCACTTGCCGGTGTCAACCTGGACGATTACTTCGGCGACATTCCTGCGCCCGAAGCGCTCGGTTTGTTAGCCGGCTGATTATTCTGGCGGTGCGAGGCGGACACCGCTCGTTCATACAGATTCAGGATGTGGCTTCGGTTGATCAGGCCGAGGAGCCGGTTCGTATGCCGATCCACAACCGGTATGGATTCGGCGCCGCGCACGCCCATCTTGCGAATTGCCTCGAGCAGGGAATCACCGGGCGAGACAGTCTCCGATTCCTGCGCGATGTCCCCAGCGAGCAGGAGGATGCCAAGATGCTGGTCGTTCCGGGCGAGCTGTCCGAGCTCGCCAACGGTGATCACACCAATCAGAGCGTGTGAGTCATCGACGACCGGAAAGTACAGTTGGTTCGTCTGGCCGAGGTGTGCCAGCAGCTCATCCACACGTGCAGCCTCATCGATGACCTGCGGCGCGGCCTCGTAAGCATCCGAAACGTGCAAGCCGTCGAGTACGTCGCGATCGGTTCCCTTTTCGATGGACTGTCCTCTGCGACGCAGCCACCCGCTGTAGAGCGAGTCCGGACTGAGCCGTCGCGCAATCGTGTGGCAGATGACCACCGTAAGCATGAGTGGAATGACTATGGCGTAGTCGTTCGTCATTTCGAAGACGAGCAGAATTCCGGTAATCGGTGCGTCCGTTGCGCCTGCCACCACCGCGCCCATGCCGACGAGTGCGTACGCCTCCGGATGCAATCCCATGACAGGAAATGCCTTGGAAAGGGCCACGCCGAACGCCCCGCCCGTCGCTGCGCCGATGTACAGCGACGGCGTGAATACGCCGCCTGAGCCGCCCATGTTCAGCGTAATGGATGTCGCCAGAATCTTGCCCAACGCCAGCGCCAGCAGTCCGTACCATGCCATTCTGCCGAAGATGTCGGAATGCATCGCAAGGTGACCGTAACCGACGAGCATGCCGCCGGAGGCGAAGACGAGCAGGCCGACCAAGCCGCCGCCGAGCCACGGAATGACCGATTCCGGAAGCGGAATCTTCTTCTCTGCGTCTCCCGCCCAGAAGTACGTTCGAACGTACAGCGCCGCGATCAACCCGCACACGATTCCAAGCAGCGGATATAGCAGCACCAGTTCGCTCGGATGTGCATAGCCGTACTGCTGTGGTATCGCAAACGCGGGATGGTTGCCGAACACCGCTCGCGAAACGACAGCGGCCACGACGCTCGACACGACGACGGGGGCAAAGGAACCGGCCGCGAGCGTGCCTACGACTTCTTCGAGTGCGAAGAATGCACCCGCTAGTGGCGCATTGAACGCGGCGCTGATTGCCGCTCCTGTCGCGCACCCCACGAGTACTACGACGCGCGATGGTGCAAAACGGAATGTACGACCCAACCATGAGCCTATTGCGGCTCCCAGCACTACCACGGGTCCTTCGTTACCAGCCGATCCGCCGGCGCCGATCGTGATGGCGCTCGCGGCGGTCCGCGCAAAAGCCGGCCGCGCCTCGATGTCGCCGCCGCGACGAACGACCGCGAGCTGCACGTCGGGAACGTTCATTCCGTCGTGGCCTCGTCCCGCGTGGCGCATCACCCACCACGCAATCGCGAGACCTGCTCCGGTAATGACGGGGCGATACGTGAGCAGAGCGACCTTCGGAAACTGCGACGTTGGGAGCCTGTAAAAAGCCCAGTAAGCGAAATCGATGCTCTTGTAGAACGCGACGACTCCCAGTGCGCTCAGCAATCCGGTGACGACGGCGAATATGAGGAGGACGGCATTCTCGCTCAGCGCCTTTCCGTTGAACCAGGCGGTGATGCCGTTCCAGGTAGCTTCCACGCCATCGAAGGTGCGATCAACGACTCGCCGGAGGCTCTGTTTCTGGGGGCGGACGGCGCTCTCGGGCATTGTTAAAGAATGTAATCTTGTTGTAAACGCGATCCACTCATACGTCCAGCGAGTTCCTCCCGACTGGCTGGGTCGATAGCTTGGGGGGACGATGTCAACTCTTGACGAGCTTCCAGCGGACACCACCACCGGTGATACCGCCACCACGGAGCCTTACTACCTATCTGTCGGCCACGAGGTCGAGATTTTCGAACGGTGCCACCGGCGGGGGCTCCCGGTGCTCCTCAAGGGGCCAACCGGCTGCGGGAAGACGCGCTTCGTAGAGCACATGGCCTGGCGACTTGGCCGCCCGCTCGTGATAATCGTCTGCCACGACGATCTCTCGGCGAGCGACTTGACCGGACGCTATCTCATTCGGGGCGGTGAAACGGTCTGGATCGACGGGCCGCTCGCCGTTGCCGCACGAATGGGTGCGATATGCTACATGGACGAATTGGTTGAGGCGCGGGAAGACAGCATAATTGTGATCCACCCGCTCACCGATGATCGACGAGTTCTCCCAGTGGACAAGACTGGCGAGCTGATAACCGCAGCCCCGGGTTTTCAATTGGTCGCCTCGTACAATCCGGGCTACCAGCACGCAATCAAGGATCTCAAGCCGAGCACTCGCCAGCGTTTCGTCGCGCTCGACTTCGACTTTCCGGAAGCAGCGGTTGAAGCCAGGATCGTCGCACATGAGACGGGCGTAAAGCAATCGGTTGCATCTGCGCTCGTTGAGACCGCGCATCGCGTACGGCGTCTCCGAGACCAGGGGCTGGCCGAGGGGCCCGGGACTCGACTGCTGGTCTCGGCGGGCCGGCTCATTTCCGAGGGAATCGGGGCACGTCAGGCCTGTCAGGTCGCGATCGCTGCTGCGCTGACGGACGATCCGGATCTACTGGCCGCGATCACCGACATCATCGACACGACGATGTAGCTGTGCAGCTATGAACCGCGTTCGTGCATTGCTGATAAAGTCGTCGCGGAAAATGGGCAGACCCGTTCTGGGCGCGGCCAATTGGTGGCACTCGATACGCACTACTCCTGCAGTTCCGCTTGCCAGTATGCGCCGAAGGCTCGAGTTGCTCCTGGCCGCGATGTATGGAGCGCACTTCGAAATTGAAGCGCTTCCGGTCGAAGCGGGCACGAATCTGCCGGGTGCGCGAAGGCCGCCCGCGACCGCGTGCTTTCACGACGCGACGATCGAGCTCCCGGTGTTGATGAACGCAAAGGCGGGCGTCTCGGTAGCGATTGCACGCTACCGATTACTCGCCATCGAGCAGGCAGCGCGCATTGTGCGCGGAAGTTGCGCACTTGCACCGAGCGACGATGAAACCGTGGCTCGTGATCTCTTCAATCTTCGCGAGGGCGCACAGATCGATGCGACGATCGCGCGCCAGTCACCCCCCCTTGCAGCGCTGTTGACTGAAGAGCGTGAGCGTGCGCTCGCTTCACGCAAGCAGTTCGGAAGAATGAGTGATCGGGAGCGGGCGGTGGAAGCGCTGCTTTCAACTGTGCTCCGGTCGGAACCGTTGGACTTGCCGCGTGAGATGCAGGGCGGTGAATCTCCGGAAGCCTCGCTTGTTTGGGCGCGCCAGGCCGCGGCATCGATTGCACAATTGGGCGGTTCGTATCGCTCGCGACCACCTGTCTCGATCTGGGGTGCGACTCTCAGCCGGAATGGAAGCGGATCGCGCGATGTCAGGGCGTCGCAGGGCTCCATGATTCCGCCAAGCCCGGGGTATGGAAGTGGTCAATCGACCCTTCCTTACGGCGGAGACAGCGACGACAGCCAGGAGCCCGCGTCAGCAGGGACGGGCGAACCGACGGCCGCGAACGAGCGGGACAGCGAGGACGAGGACGGAACCGACCCATTGCCGGATGAGACTCGCGCCGGCCGCGCGGAGACAACAGTAGAAGGCGCTGGAAAAATGCACGTACCAGGGTCGGGCACACTCAACGAACTTGACGCGAGTATCCTCGCAGCGTGGCGCTCGGATGGAGGGATTCTCTACCCGGAGTGGGACTGCAACGCTTCGACTTATCGGGAGCTTGGTGCGGTGGTGCGTCAGCTGGCTCCGACAGAGGGAAGCACAACGTGGGCGGATCACGTCCTCGACGAGCATCCGGCTTTGGTGCGACGGGTGCGTCGAGAGTTCGAGAGACTCCGGGCGCGTCGTACGCGGCTGCTCCGGCAGCGCGACGGCGATGAGCTTGATCTCGACGCGTGCGTCCGTGCGATCGCGGACGCGTCAACCGGTGATGCGACGGACGAGCGGCTGTACGTGGCAGTGCGCGCAGCGCGGCGTACGATTGCCATCACGCTGCTCGTCGACGTGAGCGGATCGACGAGGGACGAAGTTTCGGATGGGCGCCGTGTCATAGATGTCGAAAAGATGACGCTCCTTCTGGCCAGCGAGGCATTCGATGCACTCGGCGATGCGTATTCAATACAAACGTTCGCGAGCGGTGGCGCAGCGGATGTGCGTGTGGCCACGCTGAAGGAATTTCGTGAGAGTAACGGTGACACCGTACGTAGTCGCATTGCGGGCATCGAAGCGGGCGGAAATACGAGACTCGGCGCCGCGATCCGGCATGCCACAGCGATGATTTCCGCGCAGCCGGCTGGGCATCGGTTGCTGCTAATCCTGTCCGACGGAAAGCCGAACGATGTCGACCGTTATTTCCTGACGTACGCGATCGAAGATTCGCGACAGGCAGTCTTTGAGGCACGTGCCGCGGGCATCTATCCTTATTGTCTGACAATCGACGCGCACGATCCAGATCCATATCTGGCCCGGGTTTTCGGAACCGCCGGCCACGCGATCCTCCGACGACCCGAGCAGCTGCCGGTGGCACTCCTCGATCTGGTGCGCGAACTGCTGAGGGGCGGCGGCGCTCGATAGCGTCAGAACCCCACGGACGACCGCGGGACGATGCGGATGTGACCCGGTACCACGCTCTCCGGGTCTTATCTTTGAAACCAGCGATCATGGTAACAACTCCGGAAACGTCAGAGGACCGTGCATGGCACGCAGCAACGGTCGCACGCGTGCTTCGCGGCGATGCGGAGGCTTACGCGGAGCTGATCAAGCGTCACCGGGATCGGCTGCTTCGATACGCGGTGAGAATGCTATCTGATGCGGATGATGCAGAGGATGTTACGCAGGAGACATTCGTCCGAGCATATCGCTCGCTTGCGACTTGTGCGGATCCGGCCAGATTCGGCGGCTGGATCTTCAGCATTCTCGCGAATCGTTGCCGCACCGCCGGGACGCGACGCGCAAGACGCGAGGCTGTATTTGTGTCTACTGGCACCGACGTGGACCGGTGGGAGCAGGATTCCACATCGGAGCCGGACGAGGCTGACATCGGAGCAAGTGCCAGGGTGGAGCGGGCGATGACGCAACTGACTGCAGCTCATCGGGAAGCGTTCCTTCTCAAGTACGTCGAGGATATGAGCTACGAAGAAATTGCTGCGCTGACGGGTGTTGGAATCTCCGCGCTCAAGATGCGAGTCAGCAGAGCGCGCGGTTTCCTTCGCGCAGCACTATCGGAGGTGTGCGATGAATGAGTTTGAAGGCGATTTGCCGGACAGGCCGATCGGGGATTCCGAACAGCTAAGTGCGAATGAGCGCTTGATCATCGAGGCATTGCGCGCGCCTGTCGAGGTAGACTCACGAGCGTTCGATGCGCGCGTAATGACTGCGATACGGAACGAGCGTACTCATGAAGCCAGCGAAGTGAGGATGCACCGTGGACGCGTTGCGGCCGCGGTCGTGTTGTTCGGAGCGGTGGCTGCAGCAATGGTGCTCCTTGCGATCGGCCGCGATGCGCAACCTTCCGGCGTTGTCCCCCCGGCGCGGTCCGCGGCGGTGGTTCTATCGGGGCAGCGCAACATCACATTCACGCTGGTTGCCTCTGGTGCGTCCAGCGTCGCTGTTGCAGGTAGCTTCAATGGCTGGAGTACTGCGGCGACGCCGTTACGAAGGGTTGGCAAGGATACCTGGGCAGCGGAAATCCCCCTTGGCGCAGGACGGTATGTGTACCAGTTCGTCATAGACGGAACTCGCTGGGTTGCGGACCCTCGCGCTCCACGGGATGCTGGCGATGACTTCGGTGCATCCAATTCTGTGGTTACCGTCGCTTCTTCCGGATCTGCATGATGGAACGGTTTGTGACGAGGATATCGATTGTGCGCGCCGTTGTCGCGCTCGCGCTGGCTGTCGTTTGCGGATCCGGTGTCGCTCGTGCGCAGGGTGCCGCAGCGGCATCCCTATCGCAACTCGATGGACGCGCCTCTGCATCGCTCAGGGCGCAAGTAGCGGCTGTTGCGGACTCCGTCGCTCGAGCAGGCCTTCCAGTGGCCCCGCTCGTAGACAAGACTCTCGAGGGGATAAGCAAGGGTGCCAGCGATCAACGCATCCTGGTCGCGGTGCGCGGCGTCGCGCTTGAGCTTGGTGTTGCGCGACGAGCTCTGGGTCCGTCGTCGGACCATGAGCTTGTGGCCGCCGTCGCGGCCCTCCGTGCGGGGTCGACTTCGGATGCACTGGGCCAGCTGCGCAAGGCATTGCCCGGAAGGTCATTGGTTGTTCCGCTCTCGGTGCTTGCCTCGCTCCTCGTCGAAGGCGCTCCATCGTCATCAGCCATGGTCGCGGTAGTTACAACTGCAAGGCAGCGAGACGACGCGACTCTGCTTGCATATGGTCAGGCCGTTTCGCGTGATATTGCGAGCGGTGTCGCACCGCTGACCGCGATGGCGTCGCCGCGAGGTTCGGGCATTACCCTGAATTCCGTTACCGCATTACGACCCGGCACAGCTGGTTCACCCTCGCCTCTCAAGCCAAAGCCCAAGCCATAGAGCGAAGAGAAAACTCACTACTTCTCGGCCGGCTGGCCCGGGCGTGCCGGCGTAGTTGCGTTTGCGCAGCTGCGATGCTTGTGCTGCCTGCAATCGTGATCGTGCCCGCTACGTCCGGTGCGCAATTGCCGTCGCGGGTTTCGACGAATGGTGGATCGGTGGAGGCCGGATTTGCGTCAACAACAATTGACGGCTATTCACGATCGTCCCTGAGCGATATTGCGTCGTCGATCTGGGGGGTGGCCAGTCGATTTTCTGCAACTGGCGACGCAGCGGTGACCAGGTTCGGCAGTGGCAACGTCAGTGCATACGGGGAGGCCCACGGAGCGGTCTCGTTGTCATCCAACCCAGGCAATTTTTCGGAGTTGAGTCTCGATGCCGGCGGTGGCTCGTATCGCGGCCGCACGGCGTCGCGATATGTGGAGACTTCGTTGCTATTCGGATCGGCGCCGGGGGACGCGCGGCGCGCGGGTTGGTTCGAGGCCAGCGTCGGCCGGGCTCGTCAAACGACGGCGCTGACCACCGCTCGAGGCACGGTCGGAGGATCCGCACGATCGCCGGACGCCAGCATCGCGGCGACATTGAGCTATTCCGTTGTGTCATCGTCACGATATGCCGACGTCGTCGTGAGCACGCGGTGGGCGCCGTTCGGGACGTCGATGAGTGGTCCGCGATTCGAGGCCGGCGCGGACGCAGGGGTTCGAGTTGCGAACAATATCCCGGGACGAACGGCGTGGCTCGCTGGAACCGCGGCGCTGCAGATTTCCGGTCCGGTTTCCCTCGTAGCTTATGCGGGTGCGCAGCCTTCCGACCCCATGCGCGGGACAACGGGCTTCGCGTTCAGCTCGGTCGCGCTGCGCGTCCGCTTTGGCGCCCACGCCACAGTCGGCCGCACCGAATACACGTCCGTCCCTGATGCCACGACGTCGGTGAGCGGTGAAGTTGGCGACGGGGAACGGGTGATCACGGTAATACTCGCGCATTCGTCGAAGGTCGAAATCATGGGGGACTTCACCGATTGGCGTCCCGTGGAAATGAGTAGCGCGGGACCCGGCGTCTGGCAGATTCGTGTGAAGATCGGGCAGGGGAGCCACCGCATGAACCTTCGCAGTAACGCTGGACCGTGGCTCTCGCCGCCCGGCCTACCGGTCGCGGCTGACGACTTCGACGGAACCGTGGGAATTCTGGTCGTACGATGACACGAGGTGTCGACGGGCAACCGGCAACCGGCGACCGGTCGACACCGGGCCGCTGCCGTCGCGGTTGCCCGGCCCTAGATTTACCAGTCAATACGGGGACCGGATCTTTCCGATCGAGTGACTCTTCAACCGGATGTGACAATGGACAAGCGGCAGCTGGAAGCTTTGGTGAAGAAGAACGCTGCGAAGGCGGCGTCGGCGACTTCCACCGTCAAGGGTTTCGGCAAGAAGTACGACGTGAACCTCAAGGACGATCCCATCGACGAGGCGAGCCTCAAGGAACGCGAGCGCGCCGAGATGTTCTTCAAGGAAATGAGAAAGCGCGAGTTCTGATGTCGGCGCTGTAAGCGCTTCGATTTCGTTTTGGTGCTAATATTTCTCTTCATAGCACTCAGCGTTCCACCCTGTAACGCACAAACGCAATCATGAGCGCGTCCTCTCACGAAGACAGAATTCTGCCGAACCTCAGCCGGCGAGCATTTGTCGGTGTCGGCATCGCTGGCGCAATCGCCGCGGTCACCGGTCTTTCGCCCACGGAAGCGGAGGCGGAAGCCGAAACCGATGCGGTCGTCGCTCCGGTCACGACAACCGCCGCCCCACCGGCATTCGCGCTTGAAGAAGCGACCATCAGCCAGTTGCAGCAGTGGATGGCATCCGGCAGGTACACCTCGCGCGCTCTATGCGAGATGTATCTCAAACGGATCTCGGAGGTTGACAGGACCGGTCCTGCGATCCGTGCCGTGCTTCAGTTGAATCCTGACGTACTGGCGATCGCGGACGGGCTCGACGCAGAACGCAAGGCCGGCCATCTGCGTGGTCCATTGCACGGGATTCCGGTGCTCATCAAGGACAACATCGATACGCACGACAGGATGACAACCGCGGCTGGCTCGCTCGCGCTCGCAAAGTCGATAGCGCCGCGTGACTCCTTCGTCGCCTCGCGACTTCGCCTCGCTGGCGCCGTCATACTTGGCAAGACCAATCTCAGCGAGTGGGCGAACTACAGATCCACTCATTCGTCGAGTGGCTGGAGCGGGATGGGCGGTCAGACACACAATCCCTACGCGCTCGATCGCACGCCGTCTGGCTCGAGTTCCGGCTCCGGCGCCGCAGCCGCTGCCAGCCTCTGCGCAATTGCGGTAGGAACCGAAACCGACGGATCGATAACATCTCCTTCCGCAGCGCAATCGCTGGTGGGGATCAAACCGACGGTCGGCTTGATAAGCCGCGCGGGAATCATTCCGATTTCGCATTCGCAGGACACCGCCGGTCCCATGGCGCGCACGGTAACCGATGCAGCAATACTCCTGGGCGCGCTGACGGGAGTGGATTCGCGCGACGTCGCTACGGCAGCGAGCAAGGCTCACTCGCGCACCGACTACACGACTTTCCTCGACGCAAATGGTCTCAGGGGAGCCCGTATCGGCATTCCGCGCAAGAACTATTTCGGATACAGCGTTGCGACTGACGCCATCATCGAGCATGCGATTGCTGTCATGCGGTCGGCTGGCGCAACCGTGATCGATCCGATCGAACTCGGCGGTGAGGGAAAGGGAGAGGGCGACGTGCTGTCCTATGAATTCAAGGCAGACGTCAATGCGTACCTCGCATCGCTTGGCGCCGCCTCGCCAATGAAGACGCTTGCCGATCTCATTGCATTCAACAACGCTCATCGCGCTGAGGAGATGCCCTATTTCGGCCAGGAGATTTTCGAGACTGCGGAAGCACGTGGTCCACTGACGGAGAAGAAGTACCGCGATGCGCTTGCAAGCGGGCACGCGAGATCCCGCGCTCGGGGAATCGACGCTGCTGTCGCGAAGTACCGACTCGACGCGATCGCCGCTCCGACTCAGGGACCACCCAGTCTCATCGATCTGGTAAATGGAGATCCGGGCGGCGGCGGAAGCGCGAGCTCGCTCCCCGCCGTGGCTGGATATCCGCACATCACGGTGCCGGCCGGCTACTCGTTCGGCTTGCCGGTTGGGCTTTCGCTATTCGGCCCAGCGTGGAGCGAGGGCGTGCTGATCAAGCTTGCTTACGCCTTCGAGCAGAAAACCAAAGTACGGCGGTCGCCGAAGTTCCTGGCGACAGCGAATCTCGATGCTCATGCTGCGGACACTCGTGGTTGACATAGTCGGCGGGCCCGGTTAACGTCAACTCACAATTGTTGTCCCGTGGTGATTTGCCGCCTATTGCAGCCACGTTAAACAAATCGCTAAAAAGCATGTAGCCCGCGGCGTGCCGCGGGCTTTGTGTTTTCCAGAGATTCATCGGTCGATTTGGTTGACGTGTTGTCGTACGCGGCGCGGGACTTGTTCTGAGCAGCAACCCAACCCGAAGAGAGCACCAATCCCATGACTACACTGGACGCCTCACTGAAAGCACATTCGCGAAATGGCTCGTCCGGCTCAGCGGAACGGAGCGACAATGTGAGCATCGGCTCATCAGCGATCGCCCGGCTCCGGCCACGCGCGCTGAGGTGCAAGCTTTGTGGTGCCGGCTTTGCCGCGGCACCTACTGCGGTGTGCGAAGAGTGCCTCGGACCGCTCGAGGCTGTCGATCCAGATCCATCGACGCTGCCAACGCGCGCTGAGATATCGCGGCGTCCCCACTCGATCTGGCGCTACAAGGAGTGGTTGCCGTTCGACGGCGAGGCGACACTCTCGCTCGACACCGGCTTCACTCCGCTCGTAGACGCGCCCGGCATCGCGCGACGCCTGGGAGTGGCGCGCTGCTGGATCAAGAACGATTCGGTCTCTCATCCTTCGCTGTCGTTCAAGGATCGAGTCGTCGCAACCGCAATCAACGCGGCCCACTCCTTCGGCCTCGACACAGTTGGCTGTGCTTCCACGGGAAACCTTGCCAACTCGGTTGCAGCGCAGGCGGCACGAGCGGGATTGGAATCGTGGATCTTCATCCCGGATTCGCTCGAGCGCGGCAAGATCGCGGCGACTCAGATATTTGCACCGCACCTCGTGCGTGTCCGCGGCAACTACGATGACGTGAATCGGCTCTGCTCGATGGTCGCCGACCAGTTCGGGTGGGGTATAGTCAATGTGAATCTTCGCGCGTATTACGGCGAAGGTTCCAAGACCATCGCCTTCGAGATCGCGGAGCAGCTCGGCTGGGTTCTGCCAACCGCGGTCGTCGCACCGATGGCAGGCGGCTCGCTAATCTCAAAGCTGCAACGCGGCTTTCGAGAATTCACTGAAGCCGGTCTGGTCGCCGGCGCGCCGCCCAGGCTTTACGGCGCACAGGCGTCCGGCTGCTCGCCAATCGTTCAGATGGTGCATGACGGCAGAGATGACGTCCGTCCTGTCGTTCCCAATACCATCGCGCGTTCGATCGCGATCGGGAATCCGGCGGATGGGCCGTTCGCCCGTGCCGCGATTACGCAGACGGGCGGCTGGGCGGCAGCGGTCAGCGACTCCGAGCTTATCGAAGGCATCAAGATACTCGCAGCGGATACTGGTATCTTCACAGAGACGGCCGGTGGCGCTACCGTTGCGTCCGCTCTCGCGCTGTCGCGCGAGGGACGCTTTTCACCGGACGATGAGGTCGTTCTCTGCATCACGGGGAACGGTCTCAAAACGCTCGAGCCGATCGTGGAAACTCTGGACGAGTCGCCGGTAATAGATGCGAAGCTGCGTGAAGTGCGCGCGCTGGTAAATGCTGCGTGAGCACGTCCACTTACGAGGGTTCAGCCATTTCTTCAACCGTCTCCGCCTCGGAACGTGTCGTATCGGTTCGGGTCCCTGCTTCGACTTCAAACCTCGGCGCCGGCTTCGACACGGTGGGCATGGCGATCGGCCGCTGGCTCGGCGCAGATGCGCGGGCCACTGGCGGCTCGGGTCCGGTCAGGATCAATCGCTCCGGCACGCTCGCGACACTGGACACCGCGTCCGCAGATGATCTTATCTGGCGCGGTTTCGTCGCGGCGTGCGTTGCGCTGCGACGTACACCACCAACCGGCATCGAGATCGACGCGACGTCCGACATCCCGATCGCCCGAGGCCTCGGATCG
Organism: Gemmatimonadaceae bacterium; assembly: GCA_036554185.1. Lineage (GTDB taxonomy): Bacteria > Gemmatimonadota > Gemmatimonadetes > Gemmatimonadales > Gemmatimonadaceae > Fen-1247. The sequence goes on from DATBNQ010000022.1 coordinate 57,010, forward strand.
TCCGCCGCGGCGATCGTCGGCGGAGTGCTGCTTGCGAACGTTCTGCTCGATGGCGTTCTGGACAACGCTGCTGTCATCGATATAGCGGCGTCCCTCGAGGGACATCCTGACAACGTTGCCCCCTCCGTGCTTGGTGGCGCCGTTCTGAGTATCAAGGGCAGCGGACACCACTACCATTCCGCGCGCCTCGACGTGCATCCCTCGTTGAGATTCGTATTCATCGTGCCTGACTTCGAAGTGCGTACAGCCGTTGCGCGCGCGGCTCTTCCGACCCAGTTGGATTTCGCCACTTCGGTGACCGCAGCCGCACGTGCCGCTGCACTGGTCGTCGGATTGCAGAGCGGCGATGCTGCAGTCCTCGAGTCAGCACTCGACGACGTACTTCATGTTCCATTCAGACGCAATCTCATTCCCGGTTACGATCGCGTCACGGACGCCGCCAGGACAGCCGGCGCGATTGGCGCAACGTTGAGCGGGTCCGGATCGACTATCGTCGCCGTTGTGAAACGCGGCCGGGAGTCTGCGGTTCAGGATGCCGCGGTAGCTGCGTGGCGGACCGTCGACGTTAATGCCACCGCATTCGCCACGGCACCGGAGACACACGGCGCGGCGAGCGATCCGGCGTCGACGCCACACGGCAGCCAACCAGGCTGATCCTTTCCCGAGAAAACTACCATGGCCATTACTGTAACTCTTCCAGCTGTACTCGCTCGACTTGCCGACGGAAACAAGGAGCTATCCGCCGACGGCGTTACCGTCGGTGAGGTAATCGATGCTCTCTCCGTTCGATATCCTCCGCTCGCCGCGCGGATACGCGACGATGCCGGCAAGCCATATCCATTCGTTGTATACTACCTCAACGATGAGGACATTCGCCTCGGTAACGGGTTTGCGTCATCCGTTATTGACGGCGATGAAGTAACACTCGTTCCAGCTATAGCGGGGGGATGAGCACGATGACTTCGTCAACTACCAGCGGTACACACTCTGCAGCTTCGCTGCCGACGCTCGATGCGGCCGAGACGCTGCGATATTCGCGGCATCTCCTGCTCGACGAAGTCGGAATCGAGGGGCAGCGACGTATCAAGAACGCTCGTGTGCTGCTGATCGGTGCCGGCGGGCTTGGATCTCCGACTGCACTCTATCTCGCCGCGGCCGGCGTTGGAACGCTGGGCCTCGTCGACTTCGATGTGGTCGATGCCACCAATCTGCACCGCCAGATCCTTCACGGTACGACGGATGTCGGCCGCTCCAAGATAGATTCCGCACGAGATCGGATTCACTCCGTCAACCCGCATGTCCATCTCGAAGCCTTCGATACGAGATTCGATTCCGCCAACGCTCTCGAGATTCTTCGCGACTTCGATATCGTCGTCGATGGAACGGACAATTTTGCAACCCGCTACCTCACCAACGATGCCGCCGTGCTCCTCGGCAAGCCCAATGCATTCGGGTGCATCTTCAGATTCGAGGGCCAGGCATCGGTGTTCGGTGCGCCCGACGGCCCATGCTACCGGTGTCTCTTCCGCGACCCTCCGCCAGCCGGCCTCGTTCCGAATTGCGCTGAGGCAGGTGTACTGGGAGTGCTTCCCGGCCTGGTCGGAACGATCCAGGCAATCGAGACGCTCAAACTGATCCTCGGTATCGGCGACTCGCTGGTCGGCCGCCTCCTTCTGATCGAAACACTGGGGATGAACTTTCGCTCGATCACGGTACGTCGGGACCCGACCTGTCCGTCCTGTGGTGATCCTGCGTTTGGCGGCGGCTCCATTCGAAGCCTCGACGACCGGGCCGACGACTACGCCGAGGCAACGTGCGGTGTCGCGAAATCGACCGTAGAGAGCAGCGCGGCGGCCATTCGTGACATAACGGCCGTGCAACTTGCAGAGCGCATCTCGCGCGGAGATGATTTCGATCTGATCGACGTGCGCGAGCCCGCGGAGTGGGAGATCGCGCGGATCGAGGGCGCTCGACTCGTGCCTCTCGCAACCGTCAGGCAGGCAAGCGAGAGCTGGGATCGCGCACGGGAGGTTGTTCTGTTCTGCAAAGCTGGTGTCCGGAGCATGAACGCCGCGCATCAACTCGTGGAGAGCGGATTCACGCGAGTGACCAACGTCCTCGGCGGGATTACGAGCTGGACAAATGACGTCGATCCCTCATTGCGACGTTACTAGGCTCCGCAATGGCGAAAAACTGTGTCCGCTCGGACTGACATAGGATGGGCCAGCCAGCATATTTGACCGGATGCATTCCCATGCAGAACAGACAGGCCACGATCCCGAATCGAACGAGCGTTCGAAGTGAAGTATGCTTTCGTTCCGATCGTCATTGGTGCGTCGCAGCTGGGATTGCTGGGGCTGGCGGCGGTGCTGGAGTATTCCAAGCGCTCGCGGCTACGGACGGCCGGCGCAGCCGAGGACTCGTCCGCCGCGACTGGCAGCGCGCGCAGGCTGCTCTCCGGTGAACTCGGCGCATCCGAAGTGCTCGCGGCGCTCCGGAACGCCTCGAGCGCCGATACCGCCCAGGCTCTGGTCTGGCTTGGCATGGAGCGTGTCCGCAGTGGTGAACGTGACGCGCTTGCGGCGATGCTCCGTGAGGAGGGATGGGTCCGCGATACGATAGCCGGCGCGCGATCCATTCTCTGGTGGAAGCGACTCGCTGCGGCGCGCACGCTGTCGCTCATTGCCTTCGAGGGCGACCGGACCACCATCCTTCAACTCCTATCCGATGGCCATCCCGCGGTGCAGAGCGCGGCGACCGCATGCCTCAACAAGTTTGCTGACAGGGAATTGTTGATTCGGGTAATAGACGGGCTCTCGGTTGCCTCTCCGGCCGTGCGCACATATCAGCTCGGTGTGCTCGCAGGATATTCGGCGCTTGTCAGCCCGATGCTGCTCGATCGGATTCGCGCGGATGCACCTCCCCACAAGCTTTACGCGTACATTCACGCCGCGGCGGAGCTCGACGATCCGGAGTGCATGGCGCGCGTGGCCGATCTTTCGACGCATCCGCATCCCGAAGTGCGGGTCGCGGTTGCACGGGTGTTACGCAGCAGTCCGGGAGACGCAGTGCACGTGAAATTGCTTTCCATGTTGCGCGATCCGGATTGGCGGGTGCGCGCGCAGGCCGCGCGCGGCCTTTCCGGGATCAACGATGACAGAACAATCACGGAGCTCGCGCGCGCTCTGACCGACGCGAACTGGTGGGTGCGCTTCCGCGCAGGACTTGCGCTGGCCGCCATGGGCAGCGCCGGGCGGGCCGCGCTCTCGGATGCGCTCACGAATGCGGATCGATATGCGCGGGATATGGCTACCCTCGTGATTGGATTGTCCGAGGCCAGCGTCGCGGAGTTGTCAGCAGGATGACGTTCGCCGCCATCCTGACAGCACTCATGATGACGATCATGATCCTCTTCCTCGTCATCAACTCATTCCAGGCCATTCTGTTGATGTGCTCCGTCCCCGAGCTCTGGTCACACTGGCAGCTCGCGGACGATGAGTACTTTCATGCGCTCGTCGGTTCGGAAGCGTTGCCACCAATTTCCGTGGTGTCCGTGCTCCAGGCGGGTCGGGCCGGCGCAGTCGAGTTCGCGCATATGCTGCTCGATCTGAACTACCCGCGTTTCGAGGTGATACTCGTTGTGGATGGCGGGGCCGGTGAAGCATTGAGTCTGCTGGAGCGCGCGTTCGAGTTGTACGAAGTGCCGCCAGCTTTCACCGTAAACGTGAGAACACGACCGGTTGGAAAGTACTTCCGCTCACGTACGCATCCGCGGCTGCTCTGCCTCGACAAGGAATCCAGTCCGCTTGGTGACGGGCTCAACGCCGCGCTGAATGCCGCGCGGTATCCGCATGCGGTGTCCGCTGCGCAGAGTGTGGCGTTTGAGCCCGATGCGTTGCTCCGTCTGTCGCGTCCCCTTCTACTCGACCGCTCGGTCGTCTGTGTCGGCGGGGTCCTCAGACCGTCCAACTTCACCCGCGTCGAAGGCGGCCGCCTGGTGTCAAGCCGCGTCGTGGGTTGGACCGTTGGATGCCAGACAATTGAATATCTGCGCAATTTCATGTTCCAGCGCCTGGGTTGGAACCGAATCGCGAGCAACATCGTTTACCCCAGCGGCACCGTACTCTTCAGGCGCGAGGACATCTTCGGACTCGGCGGCTTCGATCCCGATAATGACACGCCCGGAATCGATATCGCGGTTCGGCTTCACAAATACCTCACCGACATTGGCGTGAACGCCAGAATGCCTGTCATTCCCGATCCCGTGGCCTGGTCCGTCGTGCCGACGGCAATGGCGACAATCGGACGGGCCCGCCAACACTGGATTCGCGGGCTCAGGAGCAGTCTTGCCAGCAACGCGGTGATGCTCTTCAATCCGGAATACGGCGCGTTTGGAATGGTCGCCATGCCGTATCTTTGGCTCGGAATCATAGCAGCGCCGCTGCTGGAGCTGCTCGGATACGCCGGTCTCCTCATCGGGCTCGGCAGTGGTGTGCTTGATGCATCATTTGCATGGGCCTACTTGGCCTCCGTGCTCGGATACGGCATACTCCTATCAGTATGGACTGTCGTCTTCCAGGCCGTTTCCTTCAAGCGGGCTGATCAGACGGGCGACACCGGTCGCCTTCTGGCCTTTGCGGTGATCGAGGCACTGGGTTATCGCCAGATGCTGGCTCTTTACCGCACCGCTGCTTATTTCGCTGAACGTCAACCAAAGAATATCAATGGATAATCATCGCCTGCAGGCGCTTCATGATGCCGGCCAATCGATCTGGCTCGATTACATAGATCGCACTATGCTCCACAATGGAGACCTCGAGCGTCGCCTCAGCGACGACGTGCTTACGGGAATGACCTCGAATCCCACGATCTTCCAGAAGGCGCTCGCTGAGGGAACCGCGTACGACGACCAGTTGCGCGCTGCGCCAACCTCGCTCGATCTCAAGCAATTATTCGAGCTGGTGGAAACGCAGGACGTACGCGACGCCTGCGACATCTTCGCCGATGTGTATCACAGTACGAAGGGCGCGGATGGATTTGTTTCGATCGAGGTTTCTCCAGGTGTCGCGGACGACGTGGACGCGACGGTAGAGGAGGCGCACAGGCTCTGGAAGACCGTCAACCGTCCCAACCTGCTGGTCAAGGTTCCGGGAACGGAGGAAGGCGCCAAGGCGGTTCGGCGACTCATCACTGACGGAATCAACGTCAACATCACCCTGTTGTTTGCGGTCAAGGCGCATGAGCGTGTCATCGACGCATACATCGACGGGCTCGAGGCGCGCGTTGCCAAGGGTCTTCCGATCGACAGTATCGCGTCTGTCGCAAGCTTCTTCGTCAGCCGCGTCGACACGGAAGTTGACAAGCGTCTCGAACTCATCGGCGGTGATGCGCGAAAACTCGAGGGCAAAGCTGCTGTTGCAAACGCGAAGATGGCATATCAGCTCTTTCTGTCAAAGTTCGCGGGCCCACGCTGGGCAGCGCTCAAGGCGAAGGGTGCACGCGTTCAGCGCCCGCTCTGGGCCAGTACGAGCACCAAGAATGCGGCCTATCGCGACGTGCTCTACGTCGAAACGCTCATCGGGCCAGACACGGTGAACACGATGCCTCCGAAGACGATCGAGGACTTCCGGGATCATGGAATCGTCGCACGAACGGTCGACGCCAACATGGATCAGGCGCGCGCTGATCTGGCTGACATCGCGCGGGCCGGCGTCAGCCTCGACGATGTAACGGCCACGCTTCTCCGCGAAGGCATCGCGAGTTTCGAAAAATCATTCGTGACTCTGAGCGCCGGAATCAAGACCAAGATCGCGCAGCTACACCAGAACGGTAACTGATGCCACACATCTGCCGCACAAAAATTGTCTGCACGCTGGGTCCCGCCACTTCAACGCTCGATGCGATAACCGCGCTCGCTGAAGCGGGAATGAACGTTGCCCGGCTGAACTTCTCGCACGGAACGCATGTCGACCACGCCGAACGGATCCGCATGATCCGTGCAGTAGCGAGTGACACTGGAAAGCCGATCGCGATTCTTGGCGACCTGCAGGGACCGCGCATTCGCATCGGTGAGCTTCCGCTGAGCGTTCCTCTCAAGCCGGGAGACGACGTCACCCTCGTGCACGAGGGGGAGGAGATGGGCGGAGAGATTCCGGTGACCTACTCCGAACTCGCGCATGATGTGAAAGTCGGCGATCGAATCCTCGTTGATGACGGTCTTCTCGAGCTCGTCGCGCTCGATGTGCAGGCGCCACGTGTGCACGCCCGAGTCATCCACGGTGGCTTGCTGCGGAGCCACAAGGGATTGAATCTGCCCGGTGTGCAAGTCTCGGCCCCGTCGCTCACCGAAAAGGACATCGCGGATGTCGAGTTTGCTGTAACACAGGAGCTCGATTATCTCGCACTTAGCTTCGTGCGGCGCGCCGACGACATCATCTCACTTCGTGCGATGCTGCCCTCCTGGATGGGTATCATTGCGAAGATCGAAAAGGATGCGGCACTCGCCAATATCGAGTCGATCATCCGTACGTCCGACGGCGTCATGGTGGCGCGCGGTGACCTCGGCGTGGAGCTTCCGTTCGAGGAAGTACCCGTGGCGCAGAAGAAGATAATTGCGCTCGCCAACAGAATCGGGCGGCCGGTTATCACCGCCACGCAGATGCTGGAATCCATGGTCACGAATCCGCGCCCGACCCGTGCGGAAGCCAGCGACGTCGCGAACGCGATCCTGGACGGTACAGATGCCGTGATGTTGTCCGCCGAAACCGCCGCCGGTTCGTATCCGCGCCTCGCCGTTGAAGCGATGACTCGGATCATCGCGGAGGTCGAACAGCATCCACCGTCACGCCAGTTCTTCGATCCCCACGAACCACCGTTTGGCATCGTGACTACCGAGGTGGCCATCGCTGCAGCAACCGTCGCCGCAGTAAAGATGCTCGGTGCACCACTTGTCGTCGTGATCACCAAGAGTGGCTTTTCGGCGCGCATCGTCTCGTCGCACCGTCCCCCTGTTCCCATCCTGGCGCTCACCGACAACGAGCGCACGCGCAATCAGCTTGCGTTGATGTGGGGAGTGATTCCGCATGTGGCCGACTCGCGCTCCACCTACACCGAGATGGCGGAAGTCGGCAAGCTGGTCGTGCGCGAGCTCGGCCTCGCGGCAGCCGGCGACAGAGTCATTTTCACCGCTGGTCACCCTTTCGGTATTCCCGGCACTACCAATCTTCTCAAAGTGGAGACCGTGTGAGTCCGCGCTCGCCGGCGAGCTCCGCGTGAGCGCGATCGCCTCGTGAAGCTCACCTTCCTCGGCACCGGTACAAGCTTCGGCGTGCCGCAGATAGGCTGCGGCTGCGCCGTATGCCGGTCGCCCGATCCGCGCGACCGGCGCAGCAGGGTAGGGGCGCTCGTTGAAACTGACGGTGGAACGCGTCTCCTGATAGACACTCCCCCGGAGCTGCGACTCCAGCTCATTGCGAACGGTGTCGATCGAGTCGATGCGATCCTGTTCACGCACGATCATGCCGATCACACGCACGGTCTCGACGACATTCGTGCGATAACGAATCACCGCGCATCCCCACTGACGATGTACGGGCCGGCAGATTCGCTGGCACGCCTGGCGCAGAGATTTCCATACATTTTCGATGACTCGATGACCGTCCTCCCCGGTACTACCAAGCCGGAAGGAAGGTCGGAACCGCTCGAGCCCGGCGTGACAGTTCGCATCGGAGACGCAGACGTTACGCCAGTTGCTGTGCCGCACGGACGTGTCACGGTTTTTGCATATCGAATAGGCGATCTCGCGTACGTAACCGATGCCAAGAACATTCCGAGCGAGGCTGTCGCCATTCTGCGAGGCGCGAAGGTGCTCGTCATCAACGCGCTATTTCGTACTGAGCATCCGAGCCATCTCAGCTTGCCGGAGGCCATTGGCGCGGCGCGTGAGATCGGCGCTGAACGCACTTACCTGACTCATCTCACGCACGACAATTTCCACGCGGATCTCGAAGCCGAACTTCCCCGCGACATCCAGCCCGCATTCGATGGGCTAACGGTACGAATATGATATCGATTGACTTTACCAACATGATGGCGAGCGCCGTCGACAATGGCATCACGGACGCGGAGTGGGAAGATGCCCACGGTGCATTCGCGGCGATTCACAACAATGTGACTGCGCAACGCAATGACGGCGTTGCGGATTTCATGAACCTTCCGCGAAATGCGCCATTGCTGCAGCAGTCGATCGACTTCGCTGGCCGAGTGCGCGGGCGGTATGACGATGTCGTGATCCTCGGCATTGGCGGCTCTGCTCTTGGCCCAATCGCGCTCAAGACCGCGCTATGTCGCTCCGGATGGAATGAATTGACGGTCGAAGCCCGCTCCGGCGCGCCGCGCCTGCACGTCCTCGACAACATCGATCCAGTCACGATCGTCGCCGTACTGGACCGCCTGAAGCTCGACCGGACGCTGTTCATCGTCACTTCCAAGTCAGGCGGTACGGCAGAGACGATGTCCCAGTTCCTGATTGCGCACGATCGAGTGACGACCGCGGGTCTTGCAGTCGCAGACCACTTTGTCTTTGTCACCGACCCAAAGAACGGTGCGCTCCGTCCGTTGGCGCAGGAACTTTCTGTCCCCGCGCTCGACATTCCCCCAGGTGTTGGCGGCCGCTACAGCGTCCTCACGCCGGTTGGAACCCTCCCAGCAGCTCTACTCGGGATCAACGTTCGCGAGTTGCTGCTGGGCGCGGGCGAGATGCTCGATCGCTGCGAGTCCACCGAGTTGAGCGACAACCCCGCAGGCGTACTGGGATCGCTTTTCTACATGAGCGACGTGCGGCATGGTCGCGTCATCGACGTGCTGATGCCGTACTCAGATCCACTTCGCGACTTCGCAGCCTGGTTCGTTCAGCTCTGGGCCGAGTCGCTTGGCAAACACCGCGCAGACGGGAAGTCGGTGGGAAGCACACCGCTCCCCGCGCTTGGGTCGACCGACCAGCACAGCCAGGTGCAGTCGTTCATGGAAGGGCCCGCAAACAAAGTGGTCGCGTTCATCGCAGTCGAGGATCACGGCCCCGATATCATCATCCCCACCGCATTTCCGCACGTCACCGAGTTGGGCTACCTCGGCGGCCATTCCCTCAGCGAGCTCCTGAACATCGAACAGCGGGCGACAGCCGGAGCCCTGGCCAAGCGCGGCAGGTCGAATCTGACCGTACGTATCGAGAAGGTCGACGCGCATCACGTCGGCGGTCTGATGATGATGTTCGAGATAGCAACGGCATATGCGGGCCAGATGTACGGCGTCAACGCCTTCAATCAGCCTGGCGTCGAGCTTGGAAAGCAATTCGCATATGCGCTGCTTGGCAGGCCTGGCGCCGAAGCGGCCAAGGCGCAGTGGGATGCGCTTCCGAAGCCGGACCCGCGCTGGTCGCAGTCGCGCTAAATTCAAGGATGACCAAGACCAAGTCCGAACAGTTGTTCGAAGGGGCTGTCGTCGTGAAGGACGGCACCGTCACGATCACCGATGCGACTCGCATCGCGGGCTCCCACATCGACGCGCTTGTTCGCCAGGCAGTCTTCGGTAGTGAGGACGAGAAGGCCGACGCGCGCTGGCTGATATGGGAGATCGCTCAGGCACTCGGCATCCGTCCGGCGTCGATCCACGATCTCTACATTGCTCGTGGCAAGGGCGCGTACGCCGATGTGACCGTTCCAGCGATCAATGTTCGCGGAATGGCTTATGACACAGCGCGCGCGGTCTTTCGCAGCGCCAACAAGCTGAACGCCGGTGCGTTCGTTCTGGAGATTGCGCGATCCGAGATCGCGTACACCGACCAGCGGCCGGGCGAGTACGCATCTGTCATGCTTGCAGCCGCCATTCGTGAGGGTTTCAGGGGACCCCTGTTCATCCAGGGTGACCACTTCCAGATCAGTGCCAAGAAGTTCGCGACGAATCCGGATCAGGAATCGGGTGCGGTCAAGCAACTTGCGGTCGAAGCCGTTGCCGCCGGATTCTACAACATCGACATCGATACATCGACGCTCGTCGACATGTCACGCCCGACGCTCGAAGAGCAGCAGCGTGTGAATGTCGAACAGTGCTCTGACATTGCGGCGTTCGTCCGAGGTCTTCAACCCGCGGGCGTGGTCATTTCGCTGGGTGGCGAGATTGGCGAGGTTGGTACCGAGAATTCAACGCCTGCCGAGCTGCGGGCGTACATGGATGGTTTCAACAACCTGCTCGGCCGTATTGCACCCGGCACGGAGGGACTGTCCAAGGTGAGCGTTCAGTCCGGAACCTCGCACGGTGGAATCGTACTTCCCGACGGTTCGATCAAGGAAGTCGCGATCGATTTCGGCACGCTCACGCAACTGTCGGACATCGCACGGAAGGAATACGGACTTGCGGGAGCCGTCCAGCATGGCGCCTCGACATTGCCCGATGAGCTCTTTCACAAGTTCCCCGCAACGGGAGCGTGCGAGATCCACCTTGCAACGAACTTTCAGAACATGTTGTACGATCACATGCCGGATGCGTTGCGTTCGGAGATCTACGCATGGCTCGACAAGAACGCCGCCGAGGAGCGCAAGCCGGCAGACACGGATGAGCAGTTCTTCTACAAGACGCGCAAGAAGGCGCTCGGTCCGTTCAAGCGGAAGATCTGGGACATGCCCGCGGACGTCAAGGCGACGCTTGCAAAGGCATACGACGAGAAGTTCGAATTCCTGTTCCGGCAGTTGAACATCCACGACACGCGTGAGCTGGTTGCAAAACACGTCCACCCGCCTGTGCAGCATCGCGAGATGCCGCACCCGGATCTCGCTGTTGTGGAGGCGGCACCGGACGACGCGGATCTGAGCGACTGACGCACTGTGAACGATCGCGATCGCGAGGCTGAACTCAGGTACGTCGCTCACCAGGTACGAAACGCGCTCAACGGTGTCGCGGTAAATCTGGAGGTTGCACGCGGGCGCGCACAGCGGGGGATCGATGTAGCGCAGATTGCGCCGTTCATGGACACTGCTACGCAGCAGCTCGAAGCTGTCGCACGTTTGTACAAGCGCTACACCGAATTGGTAACTGAACTAACGACGGAAGGGACTGGGCCTGAAGCCCCATCCACGCCAGCCGACACACTTTAACGCTCCTGAGCACACATCAACGCATGGCATCCAGCACCAGACACCGCGTCCTAGTCGCCGACGACGAGCAGGCTATCACACAGGGCCTGAGCGCGATCCTGACCGACGAGGGATATGACGTAGCAATTTGTGCCGACGGCCAGAAGGCGCTCGACGAGCTCCAGAGCGGCGATTATGGCGTCGTGCTCGCCGACATGATGATGCCGAAAGTCGATGGACTGTCATTGCTCAAGGCACTGCAGGCCAAGTCCATTCCGACTGAATGCATCATCATCACCGGTCAGGCAACCATCGATTCGGCAGTGCAGGCCATGCGCGAGGGCGCGTACGACTACATAGAGAAGCCCCTCAATGCCGACAAGCTGAATCGCCTCAAGGCGCTCATCCCGAAGGCGATCGAGAAGTATGCTATTGGCCAGAAGAATCGCGAACTGGCCTCCAAGCTCGAGACACTAACGCACTACGGTGAACTGACTGGTCACTCGGAGGAAATGCGCGCCGTGTATCAGATCATCGATGCCGTCGCTCCCTCGAGTGCGTCGGTCCTGATTCTCGGTGAATCCGGCACGGGCAAGGAATTGGTGGCGCGCGCCGTCCACGCCAAGAGCGATCGTGCGAAGGGGCCGTTCTTCGCGCTCAATTGCGCCGCGCTTCCCAAGGACATTCTCGAGAACGAGCTTTTCGGCCATGAAAAAGGCGCCTTTACGGGCTCGATCAATGAGAAGCCCGGTGCGTTCGAGATGGCTGATGGCGGCACGATCTTTCTCGACGAAGTCGCCGAGATGCCGACCGACATTCAGGTGAAGCTGCTGCGCGCGATCGAATCGCGAAGTGTTCGCCGGTTGGGTGGCAAGAAGGAAATCGAAGTCGACATTCGCATCGTTGCTGCAACGAACATGGACTTGCAGAAGGCTCTCGCCGAAGGTGAGCTGCGGGAGGATCTGTACTACCGCCTTGCGGTCGTGGAGCTGTTCCTTCCGGCCCTGCGCGAGCGAGTGAGCGACATGCGGTTGCTCGCAGACGAATTTCTACTTCGGTTCTCACGCCAGAACGGAAAGCAGCTCAGCGGATTCGACGACGAAGCATGGTCGTGGATTCACGCGTACCACTGGCCCGGCAACGTACGCGAACTGAAGAACGCAGTGGAGCGCGCGGTCATCATGGCGCGCGGAGAGGTGATTACCGCTGCCGACATCATGCCACGTCACCTTCGGATGGCCGCCGCCGCAAAGCCGGCGCCGGCCAAAAAGGAAACCGCGACGACCCCAGCTCGTGCGAAAGCTGAACCAGCTGCTGCTGCAAAACCAGCGGTGAAGAAGGCTGCTGGCAAGTCAAAATCCAAACCCGCCAAGTCGGGAAAGAGGTAACGATGAGTGATTACGATTTCGAAGGCGAGCCGTTTGTTGTGATCGAGCGCGAGGAGCCGGGTATCGGGACGCTGCTTCTCGGCGTCGCGATTGGTGCTGGTATCGCGCTCCTGCTCGCGCCGCGGAGCGGAGAGGAGACGCGGCGGATGATCAGCCATCGCGCGCGCCGTGCTGGCGATCGTTTGCGCGATGCCGCAGCAGAGGCCGCCGACAGCGTCGCGTCACAGGCGAACGATGTGCGCGACCGCGTTTCCGAACGCGTCGGTGCAGCGCGCGCCGCAGTGCGGCGCGGCCAGGATCATGTCCTCGATGCCGTGGATGCTGGACGCTATGCAGCGGTGGAAGCGCGCTCCGACCTCGAGCGAAGGATCGCCGAGAACAAGGCTGCGCGGCGCAAAGCAAACTCGCTGTAGATCCCGAGCCGCATGGGCCGCACGCGCCCGTGGTTCAAGCGTTTCAGGGTCGGTTTTGCGGATTATGTCCGCCGCGTGTGGGACAACAGCGGTGAGGATAACATCTTCTTTCTCGCGGGCGGGATATCGTTCAACATCCTGCTCGCGATAATCCCGTTCCTGCTGCTGTTTGCCACGTCGCTCACCTACCTCCTCAACCAGTCCACGCTCGCCGCTACGGACGAGGTAGTCTCGCTCGTCAACCGCTTTCTTCCGGCAAGTACGAGCGACTCCGTAACTCACGTCGTCGCCAAGATCATCGCCGCTCGCGGAACCGTCGGCCTTTACGCGGCGATCGGTTTCATCTGGTTTTCTACGCGGCTGTTTGGATCCCTGCGCTCGATCCTGAATGCGATATTCGATATCGAGGTGGATCGCGGAATCATCGACGGAAAGTTGTACGATGTGAAGGTTACGATCGTGTCGTCGCTGTTGTTCGTGGCCTACACCGCGCTCTCGGCGTATATCGCTATAGCGTCGTCGCGCGGAGTCGCGGTGCTCGAGGCCCTCGGACTCCGGCAGGACGTCATGGGCGGCGTCGAATACACCTTCGGCCGAATACTCGCATTCGTATTCATCTCCGCGCTGTTCTTCGGTCTTTACATGTATCTCCCGTACAAGAAGATGCGTTGGCAGACCTCGCTTCTTGCGTCTCTCTTCACCGCTGTCATGTTCGAGATAGCGAAGTTCGCCTTCGCGTACTACGTCACCTCGTTCAAGCCCGGATCACTGTACACCGGGACGATCGCCGCGCTGATCATCGTCGTATTGTGGGTCTACTACGCATCGATGGTCTTCATACTGGGCGGCGAAGTCGCCCAGGTGTTCGAATTGCGCCACGTTCGAAGACGCCAGCACGAGGCATTCGAGGAATAAATCGGCGGCCTGGCAGCCCCGTACCCAGGGATGGCAGCGTTCTTGCCCAGGAGGGAGTGGATAGAGCGCGACGAACCCTAGCGATATACGGAGGCTTTGGATGAAAAAAGTGATTTTTGCCGCAGCGGTACTGACGCTAACTGCGACTGCTTGCAAGAAAACCGGGGAAGGCACCTACGAGGTCCAGAAGCCCGTCGTGGGGACCGTAACGGATACCGTGCACACGCCCGTTGTAAAGACGGGAGTCGACACGACCACCGTCGCTGTTCCCAAGCTCGAGGTCAAGCGCGACTCGGCCAGGATCAAGGTTCCGACCGTCACGATCAAGAAGCCGTAGTCCAGCGGTCCGGCCCAGTTACCCATGACTGACTTGCCAGTACTGGTAAGTCAGTCATGCGTTGGAGGCGAAATAACGTTCGTTTGACGCCGGATCTGGTCGCTGCTGCATCCCTCGCAACCTGCCTCGGCTTGCATGGATTTGCCCCGTGCGACGGTGCTGCGGACCCGGTTCCCCGCCGTTATATTCCTGTGACCAGGGACATCCGGGGGGCGCGAGCCCACTAATCCCGTCAGGACCCCGAAGGTAGCAGCGGCGTGTGGTGTCTTGCGTTGCCCCGATCCCCTGGAGCCCCCCTTCATCCCTGCCGTGCGCGGGGACCTTCCGAAGGGCGGGACGTCGCCCCCGCATACCCGAAGCATGGCCCTCGCCCTAGCCAGGAAATACCGTCCGCGCTCGTTCGCCGAGGTGGCCGTGCAAGGTCACGTGTCGAACACGCTGAGAGGCGCGATCGCTCGTGACAGAGTTGCGCACGGATACCTGTTCTGCGGGCCACGTGGAACGGGCAAGACCACGCTCGCTCGTGTACTTGCGATGGCGCTCAACTGCGAGAACAAGGGTGCCGATGGCGAGCCGTGCGGAGTGTGCACGAGTTGCCAGCGAATCTGGAGCGGTTCGTCGAGTCTCGACGTTGTGGAGATAGATGCGGCATCCAACCGCGGAGTAGACGATGCGCGCGACCTTCGCGAACGCGCCATGTATGCACCGTCAGGTGATGATCGCTACAAGGTCTACATCGTTGACGAAGCACACATGCTCACGCGCGAGGCATGGAATGCGCTTCTCAAAGTGCTCGAGGAACCGCCTCCCCGGGTTGTATTCGTCTTCGCTACGACGGATCCGCAGAAGATTGCACAGGCGGCCGCGCCAGTTCTCAGTCGGCTGCAGCGATTCGACCTGAAGCGAATCGGGACGCCGGATCTCATCGCGCGGCTCGAGTACATCCTCGGTGCCGAGGACATCGCCGCCGAGCCCGAGGCGCTGACGATGATCGCACGCGCGGCCGATGGTTCCATGCGCGATGCGCTCTCCCTTGCCGACCAGGTGATCTCACTCGGTGAGGGACAGGTGACGGCTGAAGCGGTTCGCACCGCGCTCGGCCTCGTTCCGGAGGACGAATATCTGGATGTCCTCGCGATCATCGTTGAACGTCGCGCTGGCGACGTGTTTGCCGCCGTCCGGCGCCTCGCGGATGAGGGAGTTGATTTCAGCAGCTTTCTCTCGGGCTTCGCGGACGTCCTGCGCGCGCAACTCGCAGTACTGTTGGGTGGAGTTGCGTCGGACGTTTCCGCCGGCGCGCTCGAGCGGCTGCGCGCAAACGCCGCGCGACTCGCAGCCGGCGATGTGCTGCGGATGCTGAATGTGTTGAGCGAGCTGGAGCCGCGTTTCAGGAAGAGCGGTCAACAACAGTTACTAGTCGAACTGCTGCTGGTACGTTACGCGTTGCTCGATCGCACACTGTCGCTCGAAGAAGTATTGCGCGGCATTGGTTCTGGTGGCGCATCACCGGGTGGCGGTGCAGCCCCGGACTGGCGTGCGGCGCTCAATTCGGCGGATCCGAAGGGCGCACAGGGCGATGCGCGCGACGCCGCGGCATCCGCTGCTTCCCCCGCCGGTTCCCCCGCTGCTCCGCCCGCTGCTCCCTCGCGGACTGTTAATCGCTCCGAGTCGCGCGGTGAATTGCGGACGGAATCACGGACCGTCGGTAGGGCCGAAAGTGGCGCGGGGATAGCCGCGACAAGGGAATCGGCCGCGCCGGAAGCACCAGTCAGCACACGCGGGCGTTCGCGAACGGCGAGCCCGCTGTCCGCCATGCGCTCGGCGATGGAAGCGTCGTCCCAGGGTGAGCCACCCGTGCGACTCAGCGACGAGCAGCGAAGGGCAGAACGCACCGCCACGTTGCGCGCGAAGGATCCGGTGCTCGGCGCAGCGATCGATGCGCTCGACCTCGAATTGCTCGATTAACTCCTTAGATTGCTGTATGGCTGACTTCATGAAGCTGATGCAACAGGCGCAGCAGATGCAGGGCCGGTTGCAGGAGATACAGGAAGAGCTGGAAAAACAGACCGTATCCGCCACGGCGGGCGGCGGTATGGTCACCGTTACCGCTGACGGGAAGGGTCAGGTCACGCACGTCAAGATCGACCCGACCGTGGTGAATCCGGCCGACGTCGAGATGCTCGAGGATCTGGTCATGGTCGCCGTTCGCGAGGCGCAGAAAAAGGCGGCCGACCTTGCCAAGTCCGAGATGGGGAAACTCACTGGCGGACTGGATCTCCCGTTCAAGCTCCCGTTCTGAGTGTCGGCGATAGAGGACCTCGCGGCTGAGCTGTCAAGGTTGCCGGGGATTGGCCGGAAGACGGCGATGCGGCTCACGTACCACCTGCTGAAGCAACCAGCCGGCCAGACTCGCCGGCTCGCTGAAGCGTTGGTGTCCATCTCCGAGAGGATTCATCCCTGTGTTCGATGCCACAACCTCACGGAGGCCGAATTCTGCTCCATATGCTCGGATCCGCGGCGCGACCAGGCACTTGTCTGTGCAGTTGAAGAGGCGTCGGACATCGGGGCGATAGAGCGATCGGGAGAGTTTCGCGGGACGTATCACGTGCTGGGTGGCCGACTCTCGCCGCTGGATGGCATCGGGCCGGAGGATCTTGCGGTGGGGGACCTGGAGTCCAGGGTCGCGGCAGGTGATGTGCGCGAACTCATAATCGCCACGAATCCCAGCATCGAGGGGGAGGCGACGGCGCTGTACCTTCAACGCCGGCTCGCCAGCTATCCACTAACTATTTCTCGGATCGCCCGCGGGCTGCCCGTGGGCGGCGATCTGGAATATGCCGACGGGGTTACAATCGCGCAGGCACTTTCGGCGCGGAGAGTCATGTGATGAGCGATGGTATGAATGATGGTATCAGAAATGGCGTCAGCCACAGGCGGGACTGGTTCCTGGCCGGACTGATTGGCGGTTTGGTTGCGGGGCTGGCGACGTGGAGCGGGGCACAGCACGCGTACCGAAGGGACCTCTTCAGTCGTCATCCGTTAAGGCGGCTAGCGGCGCTCGGGCATCTGTCCGGGCAGCCTTCCGTCGCCACCGCCCAACTCCTGCGCGAGTACATAGCCTGGGAGTCCCGGCCGATGCTTCGGGGACGGGCTGTGAGGCTTCTAAAGCACCTTGAAAAGGCACTGGCCTAGATGGAGAGCGAATGATGGCAGGGGGGAGCGCGAAGGGGGGCGGATCGGGCACGTGGTCTTTCACCGAGGAAGACTCCGTCGCGATTACCCACTCGCTTCAGAGATTCCTGGCCGACACCAACGCGCGGTCCGCGTTGCTGGTGGATCGGTCCGGACAGCTCGTCGCGACGGTCGGCGAACAGCCGACTTTCGATCCGACGGCATTCGCGACTCTGACCGCGGCCGACTTCAGTGCCAACGACCAGCTTGCCAAGCTGGTTGGAGAAAGTGATTTCAGCACTCTGTTCCATCAGGGTGAAAAAGAGTCTATTTACCTCGCGGATGTTGCACGCCGACTCATCCTCGTGGTCCTGTTCGACAACCGTACAACCCTGGGCCTGGTACGACTGAGAATGAAACAAGCCGTTCAGGAGTTGACCGTGGTGATTGATGCGATCTTCTCGCGTGGCCGCGCGGAAGGACCGTCGCGCCCGAATCTGCTACATGGAGCAGATGCGGAAATCGACGAGCTCTTCAACTGGTAACGCGCCATGTCGATGATCAACTACGCGTCCCGCGAGATCAACTGCAAGATCGTGTACTACGGTCCGGGATTGGGCGGAAAGACGACCAACCTCGAGTTCATCTACGGCAAGGTCAAGCCGGATACTCGCGGCAAGCTCATCTCGCTCGCTACTGAAACGGAACGAACGCTGTTCTTCGATTTCCTGCCAGTAGACCTTGGCACGATTCGCGGTTTCAAGACTCGCTTCCATCTGTACACGGTTCCAGGACAGGTGTACTACAATGCGAGCCGGAAGCTGATCCTCAAGAACGTCGACGGCGTCGTGTTCGTCGCCGATTCGCAGCTGGATCGAAGCGAGGCGAATCTCGAATCAATGCAGAATCTGTACGACAACATGGCGGAGTACGGCTATGATCTCACCAAGATGCCGTTCGTCATTCAGTACAACAAGCGGGACCTGTCCAACGCCGCGCCTCTGCAGCAGCTGCAGGACAATCTGAATCCAGGCTGGGAGATCGACGAGCCGACGCGTCAGATTCTCACGCCGGATCCCTACCATTCCAGCGAAAACCTGACGGAGCAGGTCGCCAGCGGCGAGTGGATTGGCCGGGCGCCGTACTTCGAGGCGGTTGCGGTCCAGGGCGACGGAGTGTTTGATACACTCAAGGCCGTGAGCAAACTGGTATTGAAGTCGTTAGCATAAGGCAAATGAATCTTCCGAACGCCATAACCGTGGGACGGATCGCGGCGGCTCCTTTCATCGGGATCCTTCCGTTTTTCCCATCGTCCTCGATCCGATTCACGGCGTTCACCCTGTATGTCGTTGCTGCGGCAACTGACTATGTTGACGGGCACCTGGCCCGCACCC
>DATBNQ010000123.1:0-7451 GCA_036554185.1 Gemmatimonadaceae bacterium
TCTCAGTCCCAATGTGGCTGGCCATCCTCTCAGACCAGCTACCCGTCGTCGCCTTGGTGAGCCGTTACCCCGCCAACAAGCTGATAGGCCGCAAGCCCCTCTCAATGCCCATTACTGGTTTCATCCCCAAGATATGCCCCTCAAGGATCACATGCGGAATTACCCGGCCGTTAGGCCGGCTATGCCCCACATCGAGGTAGGTCGCTTACGTGTTACGCACCCGTTCGCCGGTTGCCATTGCTGGCCCCCGTGACTTGCATGTGTTATGCACGCCGCCAGCGTTCGTCCTGAGCCAGGATCAAACTCTCCAATAGAGAAATCTGATAGCTCTTCCCGAACGCGGCCATCTACGGACATTTAAGCCCGTAGGCTACCACGTCCGGAATCACTTTTTTTGAATATTCAGGTCTAAACTCTCCCCGAAGCCCTGAATGGCCTCGGATCAACGAGTCAGCCTCGCACATTCATCCATCTCAATTTCAATTTTCAATCAGCGTTTCGCCACATTTTCAGTGGCAGCCTTCCAACCTATCGTTTTCACCCCTCATCCGCAAGGGGTATTTCAAACTTTCTTGAGGCAAATTCGAGTCTGATTACATCCTGCAAACTCAACCTCAAACAGCATCAATTCCGCCATTCCTGCGCGGATGAGCATGCTAATCGGCCACACACACGAAAGGAACCCCAATTACCACCTTTCACACAGCCGATTTCACCACTCCGCACATTCCCAATCCAATAACTCTCAATCGACACCAGCCACTGCACCATGCCCCCTCTCGGAATCGAACCGAGAACCTACTGATTAAGAGTCAGTTGCTCTAACCAATTGAGCTAAGGAGGCCTCTCACGCCGAGCCAACACCGGCCGCCGACACCCGATCGCCTGACAGCAGCAGCATCGAGCACCCGCACCGCGGGTCCGCTCTTACTCGTGCGCTTCCGCGTTCTACCAGGCCGTACCAGGTGGTGCGCCAGGAGGGGATCGAACCCCCGACCTGCAGCTTAGAAGGCTGCCGCTCTATCCAACTGAGCTACTGGCGCTGGACAGCCACGCAATTTGGTCGACTCGCATCGAAAATGGAAGTGCACTTTGCACGTGCGTTGCACCGAGGACGGTGCGTCCACCCTGCAACGCGACGCGATACTGTGTGCAACACGAGAAAAGGCCGCTCCGGAGAGCGGCCTTTTCTTGCTTCTTGCATCAACGCATCGACTGCGTGCAGACTACATGCACACTGCGTGCAGCCTGCTTGCAGACTACTTGCGCCGGCGACGCATCATCGGTACGAGTCCGAAAAGCCCGGTTCCGAGCAGAGCGATCGAGCTCGGCTCCGGTACGGTCGACGTGCCAACCGTGAAGCCGTAGTAATACTCGCTTACCGGGTTCGTCCACGTGAGCGTAGAGACTGGGCCGCTGAACTGCAGCACGCCGTTGCCTTCCGTGCCGAACAGAGTGTTCCCCGTCTGGGTCAGCGACGTTGCGGTGCCGCCCCAATTGCCTGCACCCTGCGAGATGATCGTGAATGGCGTGGTGAAGTCGAACTGCGCCGTGTTGCCACCGCCAAGGCTCGCAATACCCATGAACAGGTTATTCACGGGCGACGAGAACGACAGAGTGTTCGTGCCCGTGCTCGTCCCGCCAACTAGCTGGACAAAGTCGGTCGTCGTCGGCCCCTGACCTCCGAACGCGAGCGGAGTACCGGTCTCCCTCCAGGCTGTGACTGATCCGGTGTTGTTGATCTGAGTACCGGAACCAACCTCGCCCGTGTATGTGACGGCGATCGAGCCCATCATGCCCGATGCGGTGCCCGTTAGTGCGCCAGGCGAATCGGCAGTCCAGCTGGTCCATGTGATCTGCGCGTTGGCGCTCGATACCGGTGCTATGGCAAACGCGACAGCTGCGGCGCAGACCGCTCCAAGATGTGAAATTTTCATACGCAAAGCCCGCTTCCATGAGGTTTTGGCAGTAGGCGCGCTTCGGACCGGAACGTCGGCTCGGAACACCTGCCAGGTTGCTGTCGTCCGTCCCCTCACACATTCACCAGGCCGAGGAAACGCTATTGGGATGTGTAGCCTGCAAGTCACATTCCGGGTGCCCGCTCGAAGCCTGACGCATCGTCGAGCATGTGCGGGGAAACACGATTCCCCCATGAGAATGGCTATGACTCGATTACCGGCCGAGTCAGTTGCCGTGGCATGACGCGATTGCCGTTGAAGAACAGTTGTTGCCCTGCCGCCACAGCGCGCGCGGAGATGCCACAGTTTCGATGCGGGCGCGCCATGCGATCCATTACACGGAAGGATCGGAATCGGCGCCGGCACTCGCCGCTCTGAACGCCAGAAAGCCCCCCGCTCAACCGAGTGGAGGGCTTCCCTGCAAAGGAACACGTAAGGTTCGTATGTCGGCGTGACCGTAACACTCCGACAAACATAAGTATCGGACCGACTCCTCAAATGTTTACTATTTCGAGATACCCGCGGTTCGGAGCTTCCCTGCTCGATCAAGCCGTGCTTTACCGAGCATGGGCGAGCATGAGAAGGTTGGCTGGAATGGGCGTGAAACGATTGAGCGTCGGTACTGACCGGTAATGCCCCGACTTGTTCGTCATCGGGGCCTACAATTGCACTGGGTTCCGACATGACCATCTCCGAGATTCGATCCTCAGTGGAAAGCGGGTCATGCACTTGGCTCCAGGTTCATGAAACGCTTATCAATGCCGGAACCTCCCACGCCACGCGCCGTGGATTCCTTGACGGGCAGCTCGAGCTCACCTTGCGCGCTGGTGCGATGCTCGATCGCCTGGTTTCGAGTGGACAGGTCCCACTTTGCTCGTCAACCGGTCAGACGGGGATCACCAAGACAAAGTCAGCCGCGGTCCCGCGCTAGGGACGCTGGTTGCGCCGCCGTTGACAGCGATACGGCTTGACCAAACTGAATAGAAATGCACTTTTGTGTCGCCGAGTCGCAAAGGGACGACTCACGCGGCGAATCGACGCGATTGCCTGCAACCTTCCCCACGAACGGACATGGATAATCAAGAAACTCGCGCCGGGGAGACGGTGCTCAATGCTGCGCGTCGCATCCACGCGATGCGCACGCATGAAGTAGCGCCCTATGCGGAACTTTACCCGTTATTGCTCGCGGAGGTACCGGAGATCATGGCCGAATGGGACCTCAACACGCAGGCGCTTCCGTGGTCCGCTATCGAGGCGGCAGAGCGGCAGAACAACCTCGCCAGCGTGATTACGCGCGTGATCGATTGTGCAATGAGCGACGCTACTCGCGAGTTACGCGTCGACGCGATGATCGCCGCAGCATGTTCCCATGGTGAATCCCGAAGATCGCAGGGGATGGAAGTAGCTTCGCTGTTTCGCGAGTACGATCTCCTCCGCGCAGCGACATGGGGTCACCTTTCGCGCATGGTGAGCTCACCGACGTCCTTCAGCGCGATCTTCATAATCGACGGACTGCTTTCCGTGGCCACACGGGCGACTGTACTCGGCTTCCACAGCCTGGAAATGAAGAGCAATGGACTCTGGGCGGGACACCTTGATGAGCTGAGGAAGACCGTTCGGTCGTAACCGGATGGCGGCCCGTTCCGGCGCGGGCGACGCACAGTAAAAACGGGGACGATGAAACGTTCACGCCGTAGTGTGCGGCCGATACGGACGTCGTTGCGACAAAACCGCAGCCGATTGGCTGGAATCCGCACTGTCGCAGATCCCCTCGAGCGTTACGATCCGATCATGTCCATCGGCGAGCCGGATCGCGAGCTCGCGCAAGGTACGCCAGCCCATTGCTCCTCACCATTCGATGACCGTCGACAGAATACGATCGTGCATATCGCTCGGCCTCTGCAGCCTGGATCAGGTGCGGGCGACGCTCCACGGCGCGCATTTGACGGATACGGAAATCGACCAGTTCATGCACGGGAAACTCTCGCTGAACGACTATACGGAGGCGATGCTGAGGCGCCTGATCGCCACCGGCCTGGTGCCCGTGCAGGCGGTTTCCAAGCAAGTCAGCAGTGACGCCGCTGCATCGCAAACCGAAGTCCGCGAGGAGAATGACGACGTTCCGGAATTGCTGTACTGTCTCAAGGTATTGCGTACGCTTCCCACCGAGGCACCCCCTCCGGCGGTGGATGCAATGTTCGGCCGCTATCGGGGAATCGACCTGAGCGGTAGCTGGGTGCGGGAGCGATTCGGCGAGTGTGACGCGCACTTTGGACCGCATCATTTTTTTGCGTATCACGCCTATGCGGACGATCGCAACTTCGCGACAGTGTGGGCGCGCGCCGGCGAGAGTCACGACGATTTGTTGCTTTCCCAGCTCGTAGCGAGGTTCGAGCTGAACGGTGTGATTTCGCTGCGGCGAGAGATCGAATAAGGCAGCGAAGCGATTAGAACGCAAAACCCCGCACCGTAGGCTGATGCGGGGTAAGCAGGATACTGAAGTCGGGGCGGCCAGATTCGAACTGGCGACCTCCTGCTCCCAAAGCAGGCGCGATACCGGGCTACGCTACGCCCCGAGCAGAGGAAATTAGTCGGGCGCAGTCGGTTACGGCAACGATCGGGGCAATTCTCCCGGCAAGGCGTCGAGTAGCGACCTGAAGGCGCGTCCGCGATGGCCGACGCGAAGTTTGGCGGCCTCTGATGCTTCGCCGAATGTCTGTTGCAGCTCCTGGGAAACGAAGTGCGGGTCGTAGCCAAAGCCACCGAACCCGCGTGGTTGCCGTACGATCGTCCCCGGCGTGCTCCCGGTGCGCACAATGGCGATGTCCCCGTCGGCGAATGCTGCGGCGCAGACGAACTCTGCAGCCGCGGGCAGCGCGTTCAATCTTCGCAACTCTCCGAGAAGTGCCGAATTGTTCGCGGCGTCGAGCGCCTTTCCGGTCAGGTCGGCGCGGCCGGACAGGCGCTTGCTGCGCACTCCGGGACGCCCTCCGAGCGCTCCTACAACCAATCCCGAGTCGTCTGCGAATGTCGGGAGGCCTGTGCGACCGTGAAAATACTGGGCCTTGGCAAGCGCGTTTTCCTCGAACGTCTCCCACGACTCGATCGAGTCTTCGTCCTCGGTCTCGGGGACGCCGGCTTCGGTAAGATCGGTGATCTCAATTCGATGCTCAGCAAAGATGTCCCGAAGCTCGCGCAGCTTGCCAGGGTTTCGCGTCGCAATCAGACACGGACGCGCTGTCATACAGCAAGCGCTTTGCGCTGCATTTCAGCAAGGTCGGCGATTCCGCGCGTTGCAAGATCGAGCAGCCGGTCGAGCTGCACACGGTCGAACGTGCCGTGCTCGCCAGTGCCCTGCACTTCAACAAACTGCCCCTCAGAGCTCATCACGACGTTCATGTCCACCTCCGCACGCACATCCAGATCGTAATCCAGATCGAGTCGCGCGACTCCGTCGACCACTCCAACACTCACCGCGGCTACGCGCCGCCGAACCGGCGATGCATCGACCCTGCCGCTGGCAGCAAGCCAGTTGAACGCATCGACAGCTGCAACGGCCGCGCCAGTTATCGCCGCGGTGCGCGTTCCTCCGTCGGCCTGAAGCACGTCACAGTCAAGCTTGAGTGTGTATTCGCCAAATTTGAAGTCGTCCAGCATCGCACGGACGGATCGGCCGATCAGACGCTGGATCTCCTGTGTCCGGCCGCCGAGTTTGTCGCGCTCGCGCGACGTGCGCGTGCGGGTTGCTCTCGGGAGCATCGCATACTCTGCCGTGAGCCATCCCTCACCCTTCCCGCGCCGCCACGACGGAACACCTTCCTCAATCGTCGCGGCGCACAGCACCTTCGTCATACCAAACGAGACGAGACATGATCCTTCCGCATACGGCGAGACTGCTCGTTCGATCGTCACCGGTCGGAGTTCGTCAATACGGCGAGCAACTGCATCAGTACTACCCACGCATTCTCTCTATGATTGAAGTTGTCGAATGACCCGGAGTCAATGGCACGACCAGTACATCGCCGCCGCGCGCACGCACTTCGGCGGCACCAACAATTGTCGCCTCGCTGTAGTCGCCGCCCTTGACGATCACATCGGGCTGCAGACAGCTTATCAGCTCCAGCGGCGTGTCTTCGTCGAAGATCGTGACGATGTCGACTGCTTCAAGCGCGGCGAGCACATACGCTCGCTCCGCCTGCGACCGGATGGGACGCGTGCTGCCCTTGAGACGCTTTACCGAATCGTCGCCGTTGATTCCGACTACGAGTGCGTCGCCCGCAGCACGGGCGGCCTTGATCAGGTCGATGTGGCCCGGATGAAGGAGATCGAACACGCCATTCGTGAACACCACTCTTCCCCAGAAATCCCCGCGCCAGTCACGCATGGCGTTCCACGGCATGACCTTGGAGGCGGGATCACGCGGAAGTGTCACAGTGGACCCGTCTCATTCAAAATGAAGTGCACCGGTCTTGAATATCGAAAAAGTTTCCACGCGTCGTCGTACGAACCGAAGACGCGAATCGCACTCGGCGCACGCTCGACGGTCACGTGATACGCCTCTTCCGGCAAGCCCAGCGAATCAGCTGCGGCCCAGATCTCCTCGCGCATCGCATCGTCGTTGCGAAACGTGGCATAGCGGACCTGCTGATCCACTGCGTCGCGAAACCGGTAGTAGCGCATGTAAGGCGCGCCGACGTTGATCCCGACGTATACGATGATCGCGACAATCAGCAGCCACGAGAGACATCCCATCTCCGTGCTGCCGCGGCGATTCACCATTGCGATTGCACTCCTTCAACAATCGCCTTGACAAGTTTGTCGACCGCCATCGACCGTCCGAGGCTCTCCTGGCCCTCTGCGTACTGACCGTCCACGATGTAGTTCTTGCGCGACCAGAGGCTCTTGCCGTTTGTCTGATCGATGACGTCGACGTCGAGAACGATCTCGAGTGATCGCTGAACGGCGGTCGCGGTACGCGATCGGGTATCGACCCCGATCGGGATGCCCGACTCGTATCGGCGAATCGTGCCGCGCACAACCGCGCTGGCCTTTGCTTCCGATGCCTCTCGCAGCCCGAGTCTGCTGATCAGTCGCACACGAAGGGAGTCGGATATCTCCCTCTGTACAT
The DNA here is from genome assembly GCA_036554185.1 of Gemmatimonadaceae bacterium. Classification (GTDB taxonomy): domain Bacteria; phylum Gemmatimonadota; class Gemmatimonadetes; order Gemmatimonadales; family Gemmatimonadaceae; genus Fen-1247. The sequence continues at coordinate 7,087 of DATBNQ010000123.1, forward strand.
CGGCGACGGCGGTCTGGTTGTCGAATGGAATTACGGCGATCGTGTGGACGTGCGAGGGAAGCCCGCCCCCGTGGAAGCCGTACAGGCAACCGGAGAGAGCAAGCAGCACAGGCGTGGCGAGGAGGATCTTCCTAAAAGCGCCAGATAGACGCATCAAACTGGGCCACCGGTTGTTGGATCTGTATATCAAGGACGAGCGAACGTCGGCCGGACAACTCATAACGAACTTTCCTGCCGGGATTGCGCTCGACCCATTCTACTATGCGGCCCGAGGCTATGCGCTCGACGCGGACGAGTTGCCGGTCGATTGCCATAATTCGCCACTGAACCGGTGTACCGAGCGACGCTCTAAGCGTGTCGCCGGA
>DATBNQ010000080.1:0-4216 GCA_036554185.1 Gemmatimonadaceae bacterium
CGTGACAGATGACATGTCGCTCGGCAGCACTTGCCTCACTCCTGCTCTGCTGGCTTCAACGACAAATCGCTTGAAACTGGTGAAACTGGGGTCAGAGTACAATTCTTCTGCGCAGCCGCAATCGTTTGCGCCAGGAAAGTCCGCAAGAAACTGTACTCTGACCCCGGTTTTTCATACCGGTTTTTCATATTCAAGCGGGCCATGATTGGTCCCAAGTTGCGACATGCCGATGATGAATCGGTGCCTTTTCACTTGGACAGGGGAATGGCTCGGAAGGTTGTACGTTCATCCCGCATAACTGATGTGCCTCGATACGAATCAGCCACGACCCACGCGGCAACTGTAACTACAAAACTGACTACGAACTCAACCCAATGGGCGGCACTTATATGTCCCGCCACAACCATAGGGACCCACACAACAAGTGTGAACACGGCCAGTTGCAGCATCGAGAGCGTGGCTGCCAGGCGGGCATAGATGCCGGAGAGTATCGCTACGCCAGCTGCAAGGAACGCGCTGCCGGTGATGTATGCCCAGGCACCGTGCCACGGAAGCCACGCCGGCACGAGCGGTGTCGTAAGCTCGACGTAGACAAAGTGCGATAACCCGAAGGCGATCAGCGACAGCCCGTAGAGCCGCTGCGCGAGGTGTACACCTCTGTCACCGACGGCGAATGCAAACGCGCGTCGATCCCAACTCGTCGCGAACGACGCATAGAGCACCCACGCGGCCGCCACGATCACGGCGGTCTCACCGCAGCTTTGATACGACCCCTCCACCATCGGCGCAAGCACGATGTATCGCCCCTTTACCAGCAACATCCATAGAAGGAGATATCCAAACAACACTCGAGCGGCAGTCGGAGCCGTTCGCTGCCACAAGAGGCCGACGCCGGACGCAATGGAAATCAATGCGCATACGTACGCGAGAACTTCACGCGCGGGAAAACCGCTCGGCACCCCATTCCATATCGCGGCAAAATTACCCTTGATCAACCCCATCACGCCAATAACGATCAGAGTTGCGGAAAAGACCGCATGACTTGCACTTGCTATGCGCATCGCACTGCTCTCCGTTTTCCGTGTGGTCTCGGTATCGTTCATCAGGGGCGTTGGAATCATTGACGAGGTTCGCGGAATCGCGGTTGTGTCGGACGGCTGAGACTGTGACGTTGAGTTTACGTCCAGCATCGGGGCGTAGCCATGACCACGCATGTAATGGAAGTGTCAACGAGTTCCTCCGAAAACGTGTACATTCTTCCCGCGGTACACAGCCTGCACCGTCGGGCGGGGCTCAGACGGGGACCGCGTGTTCGCCGCCATCCGCGCAGGCTTACATAACTTCTAGCCGGCAGGGAGACATCATGACCGTCAAGCGTATGGATAACGTCGGCATCGTGGTGGCAGACCTCGATGCCGCGATCGAGTTCTTCACCGAACTCGGACTCCATCTCGAGGGACGCGCCCCAATCGAAGGAGACTGGGCCGATGGCGTAACCGGATTGCGCGGCATGCGCGTCGAGATTGCCATGATGCGTACGCCGGACGGACACAGCCGGCTGGAGATTTCCCGATTTCTTGCTCCGCCCGTGGTTGCCGATCACCGCAACGACCCCGTGAACGCACTCGGCTATCTCCGCGTAATGTTCACCGTGGAGGACATCGATGATACGCTCGCCCGGCTCGCCAAACACGGCGCGGAACTCGTCGACAAAGTGGTCCGGTACCAGGACGCGTATCGGCTCTGCTACATCCGGGGCCCCGAAGGAATTCTCATCGGGCTTGCTCAGGAGCTCGGGTAGCCACTCGTACTACGCACGAGATTCAAACGCGAAAACGGACCGCTTGACGCACCCTCGACGCCGACGGGCGGTTGCGATGCACGATGGACTGCGTAAGCTGTATGATCAAACCGCCCCCTCAAACGCGGTGCGCCCTCAACCCCGCTGGCCAGGCACCATGCCGATTTCAATAAGGTATTCCTCGCGGACGTCGCGTCCGGTATTTCGGCTCGCGGCCGTCGCTGTCGCGCTCGCCTCGTTCGCTTTGCCTGCCGCCGCGCAGGGCCCCACTGACGAAATCCAGGTCTACGACGGCGGCATCGCCGAGACTGGCAAGTTCAATCTCACGCTGCACACCAACTTCACGCCCGACGGCGCCAGGGATCCGGCTTTTCCCGGCGCCATCATCTCCAACCATTCGTTCGACGGCGGCTTCGAGTGGGCTTACGGTGCGAGGCCGTGGCTGGAGCTCGGGCTCTACCTGCCGCTCTACAGCGTCACCAATCAGTACGGTCCCACTGTCAACGGCGGCAAGCTGCGTCTGCTCTTCGCTTCGCCGAACGCCGACGAACGCCGGTTCTTCTACGGCGCGAACTTCGAGTTCAGCTACAACTCCGCCCGATGGGACTCCCGCCGCTACACCTCCGAGATCCGTCCGATCGTCGGCTGGCACATCCATCCCTGGGACTTCATTTTCAATCCGATCCTCGACAATTCCTGGTCCGGTGGAATCGCCGCGCTCGAATTCAATCCCGCGGCGCGCGTCGCCTACCACGTCAACTCGCAGTGGGCGGTGGCCGCCGAGCAATACTCGGGGTTCGGCCCGCTCCGTGAGCTGCTGCCCCATGGACAGCAAGTCCAGCAGATCTGGGCCGCGTTCGATCACTACGCCACGATGAACATCGAAGGTGGCGTCGGCTTTGGCCTCACCCCCGCATCGGACAAGGTCACGCTCAAGCTTATGTTTTCGCGCGATCTGAATTAGCGCGATTCTCTGCATGCGTAAATCACCATTCCCAATCACCGCCATCGGAGCACTGCAGTGAACAATCCCGAAGACCTGTTGGAACAGTATCAGACCGATCTGGAATCTTCCGACTTCGACGCAGAGAAATTCGGGATCGATCGCCGTCAGTTCGTCTTCTTCTCACTCGCCGCCGCGGCGGCCTCTGCACTCGGCGTCAGGCCGGCGCTCGCGGAGTCGAGTGGCGGGATTCCCGCCGGCTCGCTCGGGCGACCGCAGTTCCTCCAGCAGGAAACCCCGCTGGCGCTCGGCAACGGTGAAGCTCCCGCACTCCAGTTTCAGCCATACCCGGGCGGCACCGGCGCACTCATGGAAAAACTCGTGCGTCAACGCGGTGCCAGGGCGTTCGATCGCGGCACGTATGAGCCCGAAGCGTGGACCGGTGCGATGCCCGCCTCGGACGACGACATCGCCTTTCTCCCCGCGCACCAGCTCTCGGCGCTCATCAAGGCTCGGCGGATCACATCGGCGCGTCTCACCGATATCTACCTCGCGCGACTCAAGCGCCTCAATCCAACTCTGCTCTGCGCGGTCACCATCATGGAAGACCAGGCGCGCGCCGAGGCTGCGCGTGCCGATGCGGAGCTCGCGGCTGGTCATTACCGCGGGCCGCTCCACGGACTTCCTTACGGCGTAAAGGATCTGTTCGCGACCAAGGGAGTGCCCACTACGTGGGGTGCTAAGGATTTCGAGAATCGCATCATCGACATGGACGCCGAAGTCGTCGTGCGTCTGCGCGACGCGGGCGCGGTGTTGATCGCGAAACTCGCCACCGGACTTTTCGCGCAGAACGATCAGTGGTTTCGTGGACGCACCAACAATCCGTGGAATCTGTCGCAGGGGTCGAGCGGTTCGTCCGCCGGTCCCGCATCGGCCACTGCGGCTGGCTGTGTTGCATTCGGAATCGGCACCGAAACGTCGGGCTCGATCGTATCGCCGACCATCCGCTGTGGCTTGAGTGCGCTTCGTCCCACGTTCGGCAGCGTCAGCCGGTACGGCGGCATGGTGCTCGCGTGGTCCCAGGATCGCGTGGGACCCATCGTGCGTACCAGCGAAGACGCAGCGATGGTGTTCAACGTAATTCACGGTGTCGATGAGAAGGATCCGTCCACAGTGACGATGCCGTTCCAGTTCAATCGCAGCATCGATCTCGCTGCGCTCCGCATTGGTGTGGATGACAAGGCGCCAAAGGAGCTGGTGGACAAGCTGAAGGAGCTGGGAATGAAGCCTGTGACCATCGGAGCGCGTCCGACCGTATCTGGCCTGGGTGGCAGCGGCGGACTCGATGTCGAGGATTCCGCGGCGTTCGACTCGTACGTACAGATCAAGGCCAAGGAGATCGGACTCGATCTCAACAACCTGCCACCCTTGCCGGTGCGCAGCAGTAACAACGGAGGTGACAATCGTGCGGC